>JALENH010000246.1 GCA_022767895.1 Eubacterium sp. | reverse complement strand
GTCACAAAACAATATGTTCCTCATGGACAGCCCATTGTTCAGAATGAGAACACGGTGATTTACCGTGTGAAGTGCCTTTGCGAACCCGGCACCCCGGAAGGAATTTTGAAAATGTACCGTCATAAAAATATAGAAACACTCTATACGAGGCTGCTTCATCTGGATTACAGCGAGTGGCCCCATATTTATAATGTCAAATTTTTTGATGGCAATACGCTGGTAGTGGAGGAATATTTGAACGGAAATACACTGGAAGAACTTCTGCAGCAAAACCATACAAAGGGTGTTACTTTTTCGGAGGAAGAAGCGTACCGCATCATGACCCGTCTCTGTGACTGCCTCACCCAGTTGATGAAACCGCAGCCTCCCATCATTCACTACAATCTGAAACCCAGCAATATTTTCATCACCAGTACCGGAGCTGTAAAGCTTTTGGATTTTGTTCCCGGTACACAAAAAAAGAATCAAACTCAGAAAATTATGAATCTGCTCGGTGCTATTTTCCATCGCATGCTTACCGGCAGGAACCCGCAAAATAATAAATGCACTTACGAAGGCCGGTATAAACCAGTCATTCGCAAGTGCATAGAGAAAAATCCCGGACAGCAATACAATGACATCCACGAGTTACAAGAAGAACTCGAATACGCCAGAGAACATGAACCCGAAAAATCAAGTCCTGAAATTGTCGGAATCCCTTATGCGCTGACAATTCCATTTCAGGGAACCATTCTGGCATTTGAGTGGATCCTGCTTTCTTTCTTCCGGCAAAAGAACAATCTGCCCACAATGTGTCTGTTTGCGTTGATTTTTTTCATTCATTCTATTGTGTTTGCAGTCAGACGCCATGCCTTTTTGAAAAAACGGGGCATCTATCTCAGTATCGCACGCAAAGCCCTACCGGTACTGGGACTTGCCGTCCTGCTGTTTTTCCTGTCCTGGGTTATTTCTTTCCTCGTTTAAGAGACAGACGCCTGTCATGCCTACTCTACCAGTTTACTGGTCTTCATGGCAATGACACGGTCTACCGGATATTTGCAGCTCGTGTAATAGCTGGATGAGAACAGGGCATATGTGTAAGTGCCATACACGGCAAGCCCTTCTACCATCGGCGGCATAGTTGTCACCTTCAATGCCGCATTTTTCAACACTTTTCCGCTACTCTTAGGAGCTCCAAAAGAAGGTTTATAAGTACGAATCTGCGAAATATACCCACTCTTGGATTTTTTCGTCCGGTAACTTCTTGAGAGAATCATAGTTCCCTCCGAATCAAACGTAATCCCCTGGGTCTTGCTTGGCACATCCATTGTGTAGGTCGGTACAAGAGAAGGAACCGTCGTCTTGTTGGTCACGCTATAACCTTTCATGGAAGATGCACTCTGGCTGAAGTTTCCAATCCAGAGAATATTATCATGACATGCCATATAGGCAGCTGTCGAATCCAGATTATAAACACTGCGGTAGCTGGCAAGCTCTATATAAGATTTACCGGCATTCACAGCATCCGTCACAACAGAATATGGGAAACTTGCAACTGCTTTTCCTTTGGAAATCCAGACATTTGTCCCGTCATAGGCAATTCCGCCCACCTTTGCCTTACTCGGCAGTACAATCGTTGTAATATAAGATTTGGACGAACGGCTTACAACATAGACAACCGAATAATCCGTATTCTTATAGTCATAAGCAGAAATCAGGAAATAACTGCCTGCCAGACACAATCCCTGAGGCACCATTGTTGTACAGGAGAAGCCGGCAACATTGGTGTTCTTCATGCCCGGAATCGGGAACGTCCTTGTATAACTCATGGCACTCTTCATCTTCTTATAAGTTGTATACGCCGGTGACTTTGTAAACTTTGTTTTCGTGCTGTATTTTTTTGCCGACTTCGAGGTGGATGATACAGCAGCTGTCGCAGCAGAAACCGCAGAAGATAATGTTCCCTCTACATCAACACCATTTACAGTGCGATAAGCGGACACGCGATAATAATATGTAGCATTCTGCACCAGTGATTTATGCAGGTACTCCACGGTGCTTCCACTCTTCACCGTCGCCACTTTCTGATACGAAACTTCTGTGGACTGACGGGCATAAATATAATAACCACTGGCATCTGTTACTTTGCTCCATGTCACACGCACGCGGGATGAACCTCCGCGGGCCGTTACGGTTGTGGCCGCCGGTTTATACGCTGATAAATTCGGTGTTGCGCTGGTTGTCGCTGTAGCGGTAGCCGTAGCCGTCGGTGTCGGCGAACTCACCGCACTGCCGGAAGTTGCTTCCGAACCGCCCGGCTGTCCCGTTTCAGACTTTGACTGGTCTGTCGACGCTGCCTGAATCGGCTCAATTCCAATAACCATAGCCATGGCCAGACAAATTGCAATCCATTTGGATACTTTCTTTCTCATCATTTGAACTACCTCCCTTACCTCAAGGTTTATTTTATTTGATAATACAACTGTAACTACTAATTTTGTCATCCCCGTGAAAAAAGTTTGTCAGTTTTGGGTCACTTTTTATCTTGTCGTATTACAGCAGACAAGCTATACTTAAAATATGACCGAACCGAAAGAAGGGAATACTACGAATGACAGATCAGGAATTATCCATTCAAACTGAGGAAATACAGACCGACGGAAAAGATACTTATCACTGCCACCGCTATGAACCAACCCCCTATGCGGTACTGGATGAACTTTTTTCCTTCTTCACCCCCTCTTCCCGGGATGTTCTTGTGGACTACGGATGCGGACTGGGGAGACTCAACTTCTATGTAGAAAAGCTCTATTCTCTCAGGTCTACAGGAGTAGAATTTTCGCCCATCTACTATGAGCGTGCCATTGATAACCTAAAAACCTATAATGGAAAAAAAGACAATATCCACTTCGTTCACTGTCGTGCCGAAGACTATATTGTCTCTTCCGATGAAACCTTATTCTATTTTTTCAATCCTTTTTCCGCAGAAATTTTCCGTTCCGTCGTGAATCGGATTTTGGATTCCTGGCAAGAGTTCCCTCGCTCTATCACTCTGATTCTGTATTACCCCGAAGACGATTCCATTTTCTATCTGGAACAGCACACAGCTTTTGAACGTTTTGACGAAATTGCCGCCTCTGAGGCCATACAGACAGACCGCAGAGAACGTTTCTCCCTGTACCGCCTGGAAAATTAATTCTCTTCTGTCGGACTACAATAGCGGTCCCAGCCTGCCACTGATTTTTCATAGGTAACACAAAGCCAAAACGTATCAATCTCTTCCTCGTCATCCTCTTTTGGCACATCAATTCCAAACTCCGCTGCATACCCTTCTTTCACATCATCATGGACAACGGTAAATACCGTTCCTTTGGCAAGTCTTTTCAGAACAGCAGCCTGTGCCGGTGCAGGCACATCCTCGTCCGGAATCTCGCTTTGAAGATTACCATCGGCGTCATAATATTTCATGCCTTCCTTAACAAGCCGCGCAACCTCTGCGTTCTTCAGTTGTAGAGCAATCTCTCCGCAGTACATATCCTGATATCTTGCATTCTGGGAATTCTTTGCTTTCACAACAGCTCCCTGAAACGTAAACTCGATTTTCTTTTCCTCCACGTAAAAGGATACTATACCGGAATCATCAAAGGACAACTGGTCCAGTTCATTTACGCACTGAAATTTCATATCAAAAAGCCTCCTGATTCGTTCGAATTCGTTCCTTCCCAGTATAGCCTATTTTTCCCCTCTTGACAAGTTGGTTTATATGTTATAAACTCATGGTAGTTTATAAGTTATAAACCTCACACCCTATAACACCATTCGAAAGGAAAGGAGGCATACAACCATGAAGGGAAATGTTATGTCTGAGAGTGAACTGGCCTTTGCCCGGATTGTGTGGGCGGCTGCTCCCGTGGCATCCGGCGAATTGGTCCGGCTTTGCCAGGAGAAGCTTGGCTGGAAAAAGCCTACCACCTACACCGTACTCCGCAATTTGTGCCAGGCCGGTATTTTTCAAAACGAGGACGCCACTGTCACTGTCCGGATAACGGAGGAAGAATATCTTTCACAGGAAAGTGCAGAAATTGTCAACAACCGTTTCGACGGTTCGATTTCCCGTTTTGTCACCGCTTTTGCCAGCCAGACCAAACTGGATGAAGAGCAGATTGAAGCGCTACGCCATTTTATTGAGGAGTGTGAGTCATGAATCCAACACTAATTTTACAATTTTTATCCGAACGAACCTTATGGATTAGCATTGCCATTCTGTTCCTGCTTCTGATCCGCCCTCTTATGAAACGGCTTCCCCGCAGCGGACTCTATCTTCTGTGGGTAATTCTTGTGTTGCGGATTTTATGTCCCGTGAACATAGAAGGAATTTATCATCTGCTTCCTTCTACACAGAATACGACAAACTCACTTCAGGAAGCAATTTCTTATGGAGGTATGGCAAATCGGTATCGGTTAAGTCCGGAACAAAAAGAAAGAGTGACACCGGAGAAGGAACCGGCTGCCAATCAGCTTCTGACAATTACCGAAGAATCTTCGCATAAAAATCCAAATACCGACTCCTCTTCCGACGAAAGCAGTTCTTCCATACAGCCTGCCATTCTTTCCTATGGACTTTTCTTTCTCTGGCTCGCCGGACTGCTTTTTTGCATCGGACATCTGCTGTTCTCTCTTCACAGAGACCGGAAAACACTGCGGGATGCCGTGTGTCTCAGGGGAAATATTTACGAGCACCCAGACTTGGAAACTTCGTTTGTCTCCGGTTTTCTTCGTCCGCGCATTTATCTTCCCGCCGGGATTAGCGAAACCGACCGGACATACCTGCTGGCTCATGAGCAGTTTCACATAAGACGTCAGGATTTCCGGATGAAGCCAATTGCCTTTTTGGCTTTTGCCTTACTCTGGTTCAATCCTCTGAGTTGGATTGCCTGGCACCTGATGCAGAAGGATATGGAAATATCCTGTGATGAATCGGTGATCCGTCATCTCAATCTGGAAGAAAGAAAATATTACTCTCATCTGCTTCTAAACATGGCAGCCGGACAGAAACGGATTCTGACGACAAACACAGCCTTTGGAGCAGACATTATTCAGGAAAGGATTGTGCACGTTATGAAATATAAAAAACCAACCGGACTGCTTGTGGCCGTAACACTTGTTATCACTCTCCTTTGCGCCTGTAGCATTGGTTCCACACCGGCAGAGCCGACGCAAGAACCGAAAAAAGAGGCTTCCGGCGGTTCTGAAAATGCCGTCTATGTCGAACAAAATATGAAGCCTCCTGTCTCGGAAGAAGAGAATTATCTGTACAACTACACCCGCCTCATTGTGAACCAACAGGGGACACCGGTTTGGTTCGGACAAAAGTATGATAAAAAAACAATGAAGTTGCTTTCTTACATCAAAGCCGATTTGACAGAAGATGGATGGGATATTCGGGATACCAGCTGGTCAGAGGCGATGATGAAAAAGTTACAAAACAGCTTTGGATATGTTGCAGAAGCCTGGTATGCCAAAAACGGTGCACTCTATGCCGTCATCACGCAAACGAGCATGGACAGCACACAATACAAAATGGATACGGAAAAATATAACGGTCATTACGTCGAACTGGATCAACGGCTCTTTCGAATCGAGGAAACCGAAGGAACCATGAAAGAGATTACGGTTCCGGGGCGGAGGCCGGAAGATAGTAAGGTCGGCAGCCCCAACCACTATATTCCTCTTTCCAATGGCAACTACATCGTCTCTAATCTTGCCAATTACGGCGAGGACTGCCTGCTTTATAGCGGCACCACGGACGAAGTCATAGGCGCACCAAAGAAAGGGATAGGAAAAGGGATTATCTCCCCCATCAGCAGCGGAAACGATTTTCTGTGTTATGCCATTTACAATAACAAGAAAAATGTGATCCAGATTCAGACCTGCGACTATGATGGGGAGAACAGTTATACACTGGACTACGAAATTCCTGTGACCGAAGAGGATACAGAATTGGATTCGTCTTACGCTCTGGGTGCCTGGGAAGATGAAATTGTTCTGGTGGATAAAAAGGGAATTTACCGTGCCCAATACGGTGACGAGAAATTTACCCGGATAACGGATTTCAAAAATGATAACATCTATTACCTGACGCTGGACGGCTACCAATTGTACGATTACTCACTGCGAATGGCCGGTGAAGATGACTTTTATGCCATGCTTCGTTACTACAATGAGTACGGAGAAAATGACTACAAATTCTGCCATTACACAAAGAAGAACTAAATGATTTCCAGAAAATATAACAAGGAATTCCCATACACTCACAAGAAGAAATGGGAATTCCTTGTCTTTTTATGATACGAGTTAGAAATTATCTCTGCACACGGCCGGAGCCATCGCCACCAGCCAGTTTCAAAACCTCATCCATGGAAACCATGTTGTAGTCACCCTCGATGGAATGCTTCAGGCAGGAAGCTGCCACTGCAAACTCTATGGTCTCCTGGGAGCCATAACCATTCAGGCAGGCACAGATTAAACCGCCGCCGAAGCTGTCACCACCACCGACACGGTCAACAATGTGCATTTTATACTTCTTGCTAAAATAGTAGTCACTGCCATCATACAGCATGGCGGACCAGTTGTTGTCATTGGCAGAAATGGACTCTCGAAGGGTAATGGCAACCTTGCTGAAACCGAACCGGTCTGCCAGCTGTTTAGCAACATCTTTGTAACCCTCATGATTGACAGTACCTGTTGTCACATCCGTACCCTTGGAAGTAATGCCGAATACATCTGCCGCATCCTCTTCATTGGCAATGCACACATCCACATATTCGCAGAGCTCAGCCATTACCTTGCCAGCCTTTTCCTTGCTCCACAATTTGTTGCGGTAATTCAGGTCACAGGAAATGGTGATACCGGCTTCCTTAGCCGCCTTACAAGCTTCCAGACAAATCGCTGCCACCTCGTCATTCAAAGCCGGTGTGATGCCTGTAAAGTGGAACCACTCAACACCCTCGAAAATTTTCTTCCAGTCAAAATCGGATTTGGATGCCGTTGCAATAGCAGAACCTGCACGGTCATAAATTACCTTGGACGGTCTCTGGGAAGCACCTTTTTCCAGGAAATAAATACCGACGCGGTCACCGCCCCGAACAATATCCGATGTGTCCACACCGTATTTTCTCAGAGAATTTACAGCCGCCTGACCAATCTCATGAGCCGGCAGTTTCGTCACAAATTTGGCATCAAAACCATAATTTGCAAGGGATACTGCCACGTTGGCCTCGCCACCGCCATAAGTTGCACCAAAGGTATCTGCCTGTACAAAACGATAATATCCCTCCGGTGCCAGTCTCAACATCAACTCACCAAATGTAACTACTTTCTTTGCCATTTTTCAATCCTCCTGTTCTATCGATTAACCGCGAATCCGCTTTACCAATGCAGCAGCATCCGCTGTCATCTTCTGAATCTCGTCAAATTTGCCCGCTTTGATCAAATCACCTTTTACCATCCAGCTTCCGCCACAGGCAAGGATGCGGTCATACTTCAGATACTCTTCTACATTTCCCAGGTTAATTCCACCTGTTGGCATAAATTTCAGCATAGTGTACGGAGCTGCAACCGCTTTAATCATGTTCAATCCGCCTGCTGGTTCTGCCGGGAAGAACTTTACAACATCCAGTCCCATCTCGATGGCCTGTTCCATCTCGCTCGGCGTCTGGGTCCCCGGTGTCACCGGAATGTTTTTATCCAGACAATATTTTACTACTTTCGGATTGAATCCCGGACTTACAATAAATTTGGCACCTGCTGCCACAGCCCGGTCTACCTGCTCTGTCGTCAATACCGTGCCGGCACCAACAAGCATCTCCGGATACTTCTGTGAAATGATACGGATGGATTCCTCCGCTGCCTCCGTGCGGAATGTCACTTCTGCACAAGGGAGTCCTCCCTCACACAATGCCTTTGCTAAAGGCTCTGCATCCTTGGCATCGTTCAATACAACTACCGGAACAATACCGATTTTCTGAATTTCTTCTAATACTGTGTTCATAGCAACCTCCATTTTTATCTTTACAAATTAGTTTTATTATGATATTCTATGATTGTTCCGCATTGTGGAACAATGGTTCATATTGTGAAATCACTATCTCAATTATACCGCTTTTTATAGTATTGTCAACCAAAAAAGAGAGATTTATTTATAAAAGAAAATACGACTTCGCATAGGGGTGGAGGGCTGTGAATTGTAACGAAAGGAGTTTACAAGATGGAAACAAAGAATCCGATTCAGGTTGCAGACAAACTTTTTCTTGTTCTGGAGACTCTGGCGAAGACCGGTCCCATCGGTCTGTCCGAGTTATGCCGAGAAGTGAATCTGAACAAAACGACGGTTCACCGCATTCTGAATTCCCTTCTTTACCTGGGATATGTAAGACAGGATGAGCAAACCTCGTATTATAGTCTTAGTTTCAAAATATGGGATATTGCCAATCAGCTATTAACAAAAATTGATCTTGTAGAAGAGGCCAGACCACTCCTGAAGGAACTGGCATCAAAAACCGGTGAGACTGTTCACCTTGTGCAGATTGACGGCATCCATGCCATCTATATTGCCAAAGAAGAATCGGAAAACTCCGTCCGGCTCGTTTCAATGGTAGGAAAGCGAATCCCACTCTATTGCTCCGGTGTCGGGAAAGCACTGCTGGCAGATATGCCGGATGATGAGATTCGCCAGATATGGGAAAAAAGCGACCGCCGCGCCCTGACGGAGCATACAATTACCGACTATAACACCTTTATGGAAGAAATCCGTGCCATCCGGCAAAATGGTTATGCTACGGATAATGAAGAAAATGAGCTGGGCGTAAGATGTATTGCCGCCAGCATTACACAAAAAAACCAGCCTCCCCGTTATGCCTTCAGTGTATCCGCTCCCATACACCGCATGGACGATGCACGGATGGCTGAAATTGCCGGATACGCTCTGGCAATGAAAGAGAGGCTTGGTTATTAAATAGACTTTGTTTCGCTAACTTCCTTGTCACTTTTCCTTTACTTTAATGGAACGGTTCAGAGCAAATACAAAAAGCAAAGACTGAATTGCAATCAATGTATTGAGCACTTTCTTCACAAGATTGTAAAGGGTATCCAGTGTAAGTACCACATCCTCTGCCGAAATCAGACGGATTGCCTCAACCATTTCAAAACCGAAACTCAAAATCAACAGTATTCCTGCACAAATCGTCAGTGCCTTGTTGCCCAGATTCTGATAATACAAAAAGAAAATAATCAGACAAATCAGTTCAATAGCACCAAGAATCAGGAAACTGATTGGATCTCCGTTGTCTCCGCCATAGTGAATCGGAATATAAACCAGATTATCCACAGCCAGCAGAAGCATCAAAGCAAATCCCAAAACAATATTGCGGTCCGCTCCCATGCCCTGGGCAATCCGATGTACACCAAAAGCAAACAAAAGGGAAGCCGCAAAAGCCAACGGGGTAATCAGAAGAAAAATAATCACCACCGGCATCGATATGTCATAATTACTGTAATATTCACTCAGCAACATAACACATTGTACGAGAGTAAAGGAAGCCAGGAAAAAATTAATCAGCGTCAAAACCCGCACCGGTACTCCCCACTTTTTATCACGCAGTGTAATCGTATGATTGTTGTTCATAAAAACACTCCATTCTTTTCTTATTTGTTACTGGATGGAAGGAATGGTGCCAGTGTGGAAGCCATCTGGTTCACCGGCATGGACTGCAGATAGATTTTACCCGGTCCGGTTACAACGGTGTTAAAGAATCCTTCACCACCCAGGAATTTATTCTTCAGCCCCTTCACGGTAGTGATGTCCATCGTACAGCCACCTTCCATCGCTGCCAGATATCCTGTATCAATCAACATACTCTGCCCTGCTTCCAATTCATATTCTTTCACGTATCCATCAATCTCCAGGAATGCTGTTCCCTGTCCGGACACCCTCTGCATGATAAAGCCCTCGCCTCCAAAGAAACCGCCTCCCAGCTTTTTCTGGAATGCCACAGACAACTCAACGCCATCAGAAGCTGCCAGAAAAGCACTTTTCTGGGCAATTATTTCTTTCCCCGGTGCAATCTCAAAAGCCAAAATCGATCCCGGAAAACTGGATGCATAAGCTATCTGTCCCGGACCTCCCTCTGCTGTGTAACGATTCTGGAACATAGCCTCACCACTGAACATACGGCCAACCATCTTACCTACACCGCCGCCTACTGTTTCCATTTTCATGTTCGGCGTCATCCAGGACATGGCTCCTTTCTCCGTAATCATTGTTTCACCGGCCTCCAAATCGCAAATTACAACCGGCAATGGTGCTCCTTCAATTGAATACTTCATTTCAAATACCCCTTTCTGTATTTTCTATTATTTTATCATATTTATTATTGAATGCAAAGAAAAAATAACCGAAAAGGACATATTTATCCAAACTATGGTAATACTAGAGTTGAAATGGAGGTATGATTATGCAATTAACAGAACAGGAAACCAATGTAATCAAAGATTTACAGACTCAGGAAAAATCGTGCGTGGACAAATATCGCTTTTATGAGCAATCCGCCCATGACGAAAAACTCAAGGAACTCTTCCACCGCATTGGCGATGAGGAGCAGGAGCACTTTGATTCTCTCGGCATGGTACTGAAGGGAGATGTCCCCAATGTCAGTGCTGCACGCAGCGGCATGGAGGGCTATTCCCCCTCTGTCACTTATTCTGCCGGTGATAACTCAGAAGAGAAAAAACATGACGAATTTCTGTGTACAGATTCCATTGCTACTGAGAAACTGGTGTCATCGACCTACAACGATGATGTGTTCCGTTTCTCTGCAACCAATATCCGTCGTCTTCTGAATCATATTCAGACCGAGGAACAAAATCACGCAGAGATGATTTACA
>JALENH010000237.1 GCA_022767895.1 Eubacterium sp. | reverse complement strand
CGATATGGTCCTACGATATCCAAATCATCATCTGTTTTCGATGATTCGTCGATGATATCATACAATTTCTGATTGATCGGTACTATATTTCCAAATTCATCCTTCAAAAGCCGGCAGTATATTCCCATCGGCTCCTGCACCAGCAGTTCTGTTTCTTCCAAATCCATCACCTTCTCTTCCTCAAAGTGGAACATCCAGTCCTCTCCTGTCAGGAGCTGCTGCCTCCCTTCATCCTTCTGTGCCCGAAAAAACTCTTCGTGAGGCAAATCCCCAATCAGTTCCACAACTGCTGCCTTCTCCTTTTTCGGAAAATAGTCCTGATACACCACGAGTGCCCAATAGCTGCCCGCTATGTAAAACCGATTTTTCTGGTGACCAATGCGAATTCCTCCACCTTTGTAGGCCTCGTTCAGTAATTTCTTAAACAAACTTGTTTTTATGAACATGTCTCTCATCCTTCCTTTCCATGTATTTCTTCAATGTGTCCTGATAGTCCGGATCATCCATAATCCGCTCTGCCCCTTCGATATCCCCCATATCCAGTGCCATCTCCAGACACTGGATATATCCTTCCTCATTCTTTACCGTATTTCCCCTCCTCTCACTTTTGCCTGTGCCAGTTCTGCATAGGTAAATGCTTCGTTATATCTTCCATTCACCCGGCATAGAGCATGGTTCTGATACAGCTTCACTACCTTAACCGGCACACGCCTCTTTCTTCCTATCTCCCTTTCATCCATAAGCGCCTCTTTATAGACATACGCCGTATCGCCAATAGCCAGATTCAATTTCGCCGGTGTCAAATCTGACGCCCGTAGTATCACTTGCCTCTGACGGCTCTCCTTGTGATTGGTTCTCATTTCCCCAACTCCTCTCCACAACGCGGACAATAATTCAGTTCCAGAATCGCGTGGTAGATTCCTCGCTCGATTCTGGCAAGCCCACTCCGTTTAACCGTAATACGAAATTCTCCGTCATTCGCTTTCATAGGAATCCTTCCGGAACAGACCTCACATCCCCCGGATTCCAGTACCTCTGTTTCCGGTTCCTGATGCGCCGGCGCAACTTTTCGTTCCGATTCGTTCCCGCTCCCGTCGGAATCGTTCTCCGTGAGCGAAGTTTCGTTCTTATTGTCCTCTTTTTCGTACTCAATCTTCTCTTTTTCTGCAAAAGAAGACAATTCTGTCTGCCCCTCGCACTCCGGTTCCTCTTTTTCCTGGCTCTCATTCACCATTTCTCGCTCTGCCACCGGCTTTTTTACTTCCTTCTTTTTCTCCGGTTTCTTGGGGTTCTTTTTCTCCGGCTTTTCTTCCGGCGGCTCCTCTTTTGGCAATTGTCTTCCAAACACTTCCTCATACCACTCTTCCAACGTCATTCCGGATGGATTTTTCAAAGCGACGGCCGCCTGAACGAAATCATCATAACCATAGGACTTCTTTTCCTGCCCTTTCGTTATTCGGATATCCTCATTCTTGAAGAAATACATATAGGCGCCGGCGCGTGTAAACCCGAATCCCGTGCCGGATACCGTCACCGCCACACTTTCTATATCCACTTTTCCTCCTACTGCTGCCGTCTTAATATACGGCCACAGGCTCTCCATCCTTGTTTCAAACTCTTTTGAGCCCAGAAGAAGCTCAATGGAGTCAGTCAGGAAATTGTTGTCCGTGCTCTCAAGGGTTACCTTCGCCGCAAAATTCACCTCTTTCTCCACCTCTGCGGCCTCTTTCATCTCTCTCTTAACTTCCCGGATGTCCTCCCTCTTCATATCCGGATTCAGTTCCTCCCGGATATTATCCGGCAGTGTCAGCATTTCCGATAGCTTTGCCTGTCCATATCCCATGTACCTCTCCTGGAGAACCGTCGAATATCCACCCTCAGAAAACTCCCGGTTGATATCCATGAAACGGCTTGTCTGTGACTGGTTCCATCCATACTCTGCTTCCGCGAATTTGAATATGCTGGAATATCCCGCCTCCCGGAATAACTCTGCATCATCCGCTTTCCGTAGTATGTACCCCAGTTCTACCACACTGGTCACTGCCTTTCTTTGACAGTTATCAATTTCCCGCTTCACATCCTCCATATCATTTAACCGAATCGTAATTTGTTCCATCTTCCTTTCCTCCAATCATTCTGATAAGATCTTCCAGCAGTTCAATCACTGCCTGTCTGATTACTTCTTTCACACATTTCACTCCTTTATCCCTCCCGGTCCGAAGACCAGGAGGTTTTGCAATGGCTTATCCGTGATATTAAACCATTGGTGCCTAAATATAATTTTTTCCAAACAACCTCATAAACTCCTCATGAGAATGTTCGCTCTCAAACACCATCTGGGCTGCTGCCTTGATTGCTAAATCCGTTTTCCTGTTCCGATGCACGGCGTCTGCTCCATTTCTGTGGCAACGCTCCCCGCATATATGAACCTTCAAACCATATTTCTCCGACAGCTTTCTATTTGCTCCTCCAAACGCATGGTGCTCCTCCAATCCACACGGATCTGCGACACGGTTTCGCCCACACAAGTAGCAAATATCCCAATCAGCTTGCATAACCGACTTTGACATGGCCTACCTCCTCCCGAAACTTCTCTAAAAAAGCATCAATCTCTTGTTTTTCGTCCCCCTCTTTGTTGTACTTCCCATGTCGCTGGATAATGTCATAGTCCGGACTGACTTCCACCGTGTAATATGGCTTGTCCGGCTCGGATTTCTTCCTAAGGAACAAAATATAACTTTCCCCGGCAATCATCTTTTTGGCATATCCCCCATACCCCACACAGATATGCTGCTTCTGTCCTTCCATGACAATCTCCACGTTACTTTTTGCCGGTCGCATCATATACGTTTCATCTTCGTAGGAAAACCTCTTTTGTATTTTCTTGTATACCTTTTCGATGTCTGAATCCATTTTTTTTGCCTCTTCTCGTTGTCTCCTTCTCTTTGTTTCATCCCTTACTTCAATCATGGCATCATGGGCTTCCTCCAAGTCTCGCGGGAAGAGAACAAACTCACTGGTCATATCGCTGCCGGCATCACTCGCCATACGGATATAGTCCATATAGGTTATTTTTTCTCCACGCTCCAGCTTTTCCAGGTAACGCAGCGTCTTTTTAATTGGCATGTGAATCTGTTCAAAGAACAGCTCTATTTCCCGTGACTCCATTTTTTGTGCGATTTTCAAAATGAGCGGAACATTTCCGGTCACGCTATGCAGACCAATGCACTTAATCAGATAATCCTGTGTTACCTCTTTTTCCTCACGCAGTCCCCGGAATAGTTCCTTGCTGATTCCCAGTATCTTGTGAGGCTGGTGCTCTTTTTTCTTAAGATTCAGTTTTGGTTTGTAAATGAAATCCTCTACCACTTTTTTCATCCCACATTTGTACAGTGCCTCCAGACACGGATATTGATGAAACTTTTCATATACATCCAAGAACCCACTAATCGTAGCCCGGTATCGATTTCTGTCATTGATTTGGTCAATTAGTTCCTTTCCCTGTCCCGGCAGAAACCGGAGCATACTGTCTGCCATAATTCCCTTCTGGTTCTTCGTGTAGACCGGTGGGTCGCCGATATCTTCATAGCGATAACTCCATCCACCGTACCCTGCTATCCTTACCACTGGTGAGTTTTCTGCCCGTACGTTCCATTTCACGTTATTTTCTCCCCATCTGTTGTAATCTCTTTCCCCGTAGCAAAACCGTTTCTCGTACCAGTACTGGCGTCTTCCCTTTTCCACTGCTGCCCGGAGAGATTCATAGCATTCCTTATCTATCTCTCTGGTGGCATGAAACGTGTAGATTCTCTCAATAAACCTCGCCATGATGCCATTATTTATTTTCTGGATATAGACAAACTTTCTTGAGGCTTTCTTACCGTCAATCCTTTTTTCTGTTTTGGCCACAGCCCTCTTTCTACACGCCGGGCATGTGACGCTCTGATTATATTTCAGCTTGGTAAATTCCGACGTCTTGCCGCACCCGGTACAGGTTCCTTTCCGCTTTCCGGATTCGTAAATGATATACCGCGGCATCCGGTTATCCATCCAGTTGATAAATGCTTTTGGAAGCAATTTCTCCTGACTGTTTATCCGGTATATTCTGTCACTTTTCCCTGCCATCTCTTACGCCTCCTTGTAATAATCACGAATAATCTGGTACCCTTTCATGGGTCCACAGTAATTACATTTACCGCCACCCGGTATCGTCATGGAATTTTTCTTTGCCTCTTTTGCAATCCGTTCTGCTGCCTTCTCAATTCGCTTTCCTCTTTTGCGAATCTGTCTGGCAAAGCTCTCATCGTCGCAGTTCCCCATGAGATATCCCACAACATCTTCCGCCAGGAACTCCCATCCTTTGGCCGCTGCTCTCTCAACCTTCAGCTTGCCAATCGCGGCCGTAATCGGATCACACAGCCCAACCTCACCGCTCAGAATATCCTCTCTCGGATATGACTCATAGAGTTCCATCATATCCTCCAGTCCGTTTTCCTTGGCCAGTTTATGCAAATTCTCCCAATCATTCTCCTCATACAGCCCCTGCGCTGCCATGTTAATCTCCTCGCAGGAGTCAAATTCTCCAAACACATCAAACATCTTCATTCCTCCTATCTGTCCTTTACTACCGGATAACCGCCCTTTGCGATTCGCTCCAGTAATCTCGTCCTATACTCATGTTCCTTTTCAAATATCACTTCCACGGATTTCATTCTGGCCGCTGTCTCGAAGTAGGTGCTCCACAGTTCCTCGTACTTTCTTCCATCTGCCTTTCCGGACTGCATGACATTGACGGCGTACGGAGAATCCGCATGAATCACAACCTCGGATGGCGTCGTCATGTACTGAATCCCCTCCACTGCTGCCCGCACTGCCAGCTTCTGAAAGGACAAACCGTTCCATCCGGCAATATGTAACTTCCGGTAATGCTTTCCCTGCAGTACCGTATCCAGCAACACCGCATAAACACCATTTCCCTCGGCAATCTTCCCATGAAATTTACTTGTGATATAAATGTCTACCCTCACGTGGATCCCCTCCTTCCATCATTCTCCACCAGTATGTAGCGGAGAAAGTTCCATCCGGTCAGCTCCGATACCCCTGCATGGACAGTCTCTTTATCCAGCCAATAGCCTTTTTTCACTCTTGGCTCCTCCCGGAAGTACCCTCTGTTCCTGATAATTCGTTTCTTTGTTTCGGGCCGGTACAAGTTGGTGCTCCTGGTCCAGGCACGCCCCTCGCCACCCATTCTCTGGAATTGGATTTTGTACTTGGCAAAATACTCGGCAAGCCGGGAGTACTGTCCGGTATCATCTAACGGCCGGACATCGATTCTCCCTTTCTTCCATGCCGTCCTGATCCACTCCGTTGGTACCTGATTCATAACGATATGGTGGTGAAGTGCTCCTCGCTTTCCCACCTCTGTCACCAACACATACTTAAACGGCTTTCCCTCTTTATTCATGCGCCGGCGCAAACGGTCCAGAAAGGCACTCCTGTCCTCCTTGGCTTTTTGTACATCCTCCGGACGTTCCTCTCTCTTGTAGGTCAGTGTCACATGGTAGTCTCCCGGCCTGAAGTTGGCGTTCATGAGAATGGTCATCTCCACTGCTGCCTTCCTCTGGTTCACACGGAGCTGTGATTCCTTTGTCTTTTCACTTTTCTTTTGCCGGGTTGCTCCCGGCGGATGTATATGCGAGGAATAACTCCTCTCATACAGAACGGTTCGTCCTGCTCTTGTCACTTTTTCTATGTATGGCATATGCTGTCTTCCTTTACGCTAGAAATAATACCCTTATCGAGTGATTAAAACGGCTTTCATTCGCCGTTTTTCCTTGCTTTTTCCCGTACCATATGCTATACTTATCTTAGCGGTTAAGTACTAGCATCATATGGTTGGTACGGGAAGGGGCTGTGTTCACACGGTCTCTTCTTTTTTATTGGCCGGAACACAGCTTTTCAATCCTTCCCCGCATACACTGCATGTCCTCACATACGTGCAGGACCAGTATGTATGTCCCTTCTTACATGTGCAGCGGTAGAAAGGATCTGTGGTTTTCGTTACTCCGTCTGTGTAATAGTCTCGCCGCACCGTGCCACCTCCAGCATCTTGTCCAGATGCTCCGCAAACTCGTGCATCTTTTCCTTCCTGTTTTGAATGAAAAACCGGTTCTGGTAAACCAGTGACTTATTCTGCATTACCAACAGATTCATTACTTGTGTTTCCCCGTTCACGCAGAGGAAAACGTCCACCCCCGGATATTCATTCAGCTCAATTGCCTTTTCCATGATTTGTCCAAATTCCATTGCTCTCATCCTTTCCATAATCTTTTCCAGTTTGCCAGCGAAAACAATACGACCCATATGGCCGACACAACAAACAATATTCTTTCTTCATCACCTCTGCCCTGGCCCAAACACTTCGCCGACAGAATGCAGTTCAATACTGCCAGTATCGTGATTATCATTATGATTCGATTTCTGTGCTTTCTTACCAGTCTTCTCATGGTATCCTCCTTCCGTATTTTTTGATGCATCATATGGAATGTCTGGGATTCGAACCCAGGACCGTCCGGTTATGAGCCGGATGCTCTACCTCTGAGCTAACATTCCTTAGTAGCGGCGCTGGTACGTTTGGGGCAGCTCGTCCGCTACTCCGGAAGATTCATCTTTTCGACCACCAATCTTCCGGAAAGGTCATAGGCTCGTCCCCCGAACAGGACGAGAAGGGCACAGAGGGATTCGAACCCTCTTCCTGCACAAGTTTCCTAAACTGCGCCCGTATACTCCCTTTTGTACCCCATCTTCTCTGCAAAACGTCCCAGTATCTCTTCGCTGATTTCTTTCATCTGTTCGTCTGTCAGCTCCGAGGTTGGTACGTATTCACCATTGATTTTTACAAAGTTGTTTATTTTCATGAAATCACCTCAATTCAATGTATGCTTTTTATGCTTTTCCCGTCTTCTTTTTTGTGTTATGATTTTTCTGCCGAGGTAATACTTTAGGGCCCAACGAAAAGAAGGTTATATTATAAGTACATGTCACTATTCTTCGTTCCAGTTGGAACGACGTGTGGGAAGAAGTCTGTTGTAGGGCGAACTGCAGCAGGCTTCTTTATTTGGGGCCCTAAGGTATTACCTCGTACTGATCGATTTGCCTTTCCTCTCCCTTTTCCCTATAATGTACTTACAGGCTATGGCAGTAGCTGAGTATACAGAAGGGAGGACTCATATGTCCGCATATATGATTACTTACGATCTTAATCGCGATAGTCAAAACTACGAAGAGGTTATCAATGCTATCAAAAAATCTTCTAGCTATTGGTGCAGTTATTGGAAATCCGCTTTTCTCATCAAGTCGAGTTTATCTGCCAAACAAATTAGTGACAAGATTACTCCTCATCTTGATGGCAATGACACTTTAATCGTTATTGAAGTAACTGATAGCTATCAAGGCTGGCTAACTGAGAAACAATGGAAATTTATCAACGAAAAAATATTTGGATAAATTTCTATCCTTTCAAAAACTATTTTTATTTTTGTGGGTCGCTTCGTGCGACCTCTTTTTAATAATCACCTCATAAACTCTTGAATCTAGTTGCTTTTTCAATTTCTTAACTAATTTTCTTTTTCCTCTTACCACGAAATTTCTTCCCTGCTCTCTTTCGTCAATTCTCACCATTACTTCCCTTTTTTCCCTCATCCTGCTGCCTCCTTTCTTTCCCTACATTTTGTAGAGTCCTAACTAAAAAAAATAATATTCACACTTTCTCCTAGCGCGTTTGCTATTTTCTTTGCACTTTCGATTGATATTGTTTCTGGCTTTTCTTCCCATGAAGCATAAGTGTTTCTATGTACACCACATTTCTTTGCCATCTCTTCT
>JALENH010000210.1 GCA_022767895.1 Eubacterium sp. | reverse complement strand
GCCACACTTGCTGCATTTTACCAAAGTAGGAGCAGTCATTTTCCAGTTTGCTCTACGCTTATCTCTTCTTGCTTTTGAAGATTTATTTTTAGGACAAATACTCATGCCGATTACACCTCCTCTGATTTACTCAAAACACTTTTTCTATTTTAACAAGTCTGCCAGTAATTGTCAACTACTTTTATCACTTTTTCTCTCTTATTTTTATCACTTTTTCTCTCTTATTTCAGCAGTGCCACCGTCTCATGGGCAATTGCCAATTCCTCATTGGTAGGAATAACAGCAACAGTTACCTTGGAATCCGGTGTGGAAATAATTTTTTCCTCGCCGCGAACCTGATTTGCTTCCTTGTCCAATGTGATTCCCATATAACCAAAGCGGCTGACAATCTGTTCACGGACTACCATGTTGTTCTCACCAAGACCTGCCGTAAACACAATGGCATCCACACCATCCATGGCAGCAATATAAGCACCGATGTACTTCGCCGTGCGATAACTGAATACTTCAACAGCCAGCTTCGCTTTTTCATTTCCCTCATTGGATGCCTTATCCAAATCACGAAAATCACTGGACACGCCGCCGGACAAACCATAAACGCCGGATTTCTTATTCAGAATGACCATAACTTCTTCCAACGATTTGTTCAGGCAGTGTGCCAGATACTCTACAATCGTCGGGTCCATATCACCGCAGCGGGTTCCCATCACAAGACCTTCCATCGGCGTCATACCCATACTGGTATCCACTACTTTGCCGTTCTTCACAGCTGAAATGCTGGAACCATTTCCCAGATGGCAGACAATCACCTTGGAATTGTCCGGATCCAGATTCAGCATCTCAATCGCTCTTTTGGATACAAAGCTGTGGCTTGTACCATGAAAACCATAACGGCGAACCTTATATTTTTCATAATATTCGTAGGGCAATCCATACATATAAGCAACCGGATCCATAGTCTGATGAAATGCTGTATCAAACACACCGATGTTTGGCACCCCCGGCATAATTGCCTGACAGGCACGGACACCAATCAAGTTAGCAGGATTGTGCAGGGGTGCAAGTGGATTACATTCCTCTACTCCTGCAATGACCTCATCATCTATAATAACAGATTTCGTAAACTTCTCACCGCCATGCACCAAACGGTGTCCAACCGCATCAATCTCATTCAGATTCTGAATCACGCCGTAATCTTCATGAGTCAGTGCATCCAATACCATGCGGATCGCCACTTCGTGATCCGGCATATCCTTTTCTATCACTACCTTATCACCACCAGACGGGGTGTGATTCAATCTTCCATCAATTCCAATTCTTTCACACAGTCCCACTGCCAATGCCTCTTCTGTCTCTGAGTCAATCAGCTGGTACTTCAGTGAAGAACTACCACAGTTAATTACTAATACTTTCATCATAACCTCCAATTCCGGAGCGTAGCGTATATCCACTATCTCCCTTTTTCATACCGCGTATAATTATACGCCTGAATTTTTAAAAAGACAAGTACTAAATCACCCAGTCCCAGAACTAAATCACCCAGTCCCAGAACTCATCTTGCTCCAGTTCGCTTCTGGAATCACGACTGTACTGAAGTTCCGGATTTTTTACATTTACTTTCATACCGGCGGAAACAGACTTCACAATGAATGCATTACCACCGATGGTCACGCCGTCTCCAATAATGGTATCTCCGCCCAGCACCGATGTTCCGGAATAGATTGTAACATTGTTGCCAATAGTAGGATGACGTTTCTCTCCCTTGAGAAGCTGTCCTCTTTTGGTCGATAACGCTCCCAGTGTAACCCCCTGATAAATCTTCACATGGTCTCCAATGGTCGTCGTCTCACCAATAACTATTCCGGTACCATGGTCAATGCAGAAATATTTTCCTATGGTTGCCCCTGGATTAATGTCAATTCCTGTGAGACTGTGGGCGTATTCCGTCATAATACGGGGAATCAACGGAACCCCTAAAAGCACCAGTTCATGGGCAACTCGGTATACGGTAATGGCAAATATTCCAGGGTAGGAAAAAATCACCTCGTCTGTACTGTATGCTGCCGGGTCCCCATCATAGGCAGCCTGTACATCCGTATACAGATATTCCCTAATTTGCGGAATCTTTGTGAGAAATTCTTCCACAATCTTCTCCGCTCTGGAGGATACCGTGGATTTCGGGCAGGCATCACAGATTTCCTCATTTCCCAGCACTCTTGCAATCTGTTTACGCAGATGATACTGTACAAATTCAATCCGTTCTCCCACCAGATATTTGATGTATTCACTTCGCACCCGGTTGGTATCAAAAAAGCCCGGGAACAAAATACGCCGCAGTTCCTCAATTATTTGTATCAAAATATCTTTATTTACGATATTTTCGGTATCCGTCCGGACAGTCACCGGATATTCCTGATAACTATTTAGTATGGCATCAATCATTTTTTCTGATTTCTCACTCATGGGTATTCCCCTCCATTCTTTTTCGCACATCATTTTTATCGTAACACAAAGGACTTCTATTTGTCCATCTTTACCGCATAGTATATTAAAAAAGCAACTGGTGCACTCCTATGATTTTTTGTTCTCTTTTGTTTCTTGGACTCCTTTTGTTCTGCCCGGAAGCAGCTATCCAAGGCAGCAAATATGGCTCAGCACTGTGGCTTAATGAGCTGATTCCTACATTACTTCCCTTTTTTATCGGTCTGCGCCTCTTCCAGCTTTATCTGCCCAAAGCAGCCTCCCATAAAGCTTTTCTTTTGCTGGGGCTGCTTTGTGGATATCCCTCCGGTGCTTCCTTAGTCGCAGATCAGTACAAGCAAGGACTGTTAACGACCACACAGGCATATTTTTATCTTGGTTTTGTCAATAATCCAAGCCCCATGTTTATCCTGTCTTTCTGCTGTTTCACCCTCCTGCACATGACACTTCCT
>JALENH010000206.1 GCA_022767895.1 Eubacterium sp. | reverse complement strand
GTCTGTCCGCTGCCCATGGTATCAAAAATGGAGAGCTGGGTCATACTTCCATCTGGTTTTTCTGATTTCTGTCCACTTTCCACCAATCCATCCAGAGAAATTCCTCCTTCTCTGTCCTGGTCTTCCATGTGATCCGCAATTTCTCTCGCCCGTGCAAGAACTTCCTCTGGGACTCCTGCCAGTCGGGCTACTTGGATACCGTAACTCCGATCTGCTCCACCCTTTACAATTTTTCGAAGAAAAACGATATTATCACCATCTTCCTTGACGGCAATGCAGTAATTTTGTACTCCCTCAAGCTTTCCCTCCAATTCGGTAAGTTCGTGATAATGTGTGGCAAACAGAGTTTTTGCACCGATTTTTCTCTTGTTTACAATATGTTCCACAACAGCCCAGGCAATACTCAATCCATCAAAAGTACTGGTCCCCCTGCCGATTTCATCCAAGATAATAAGGCTGTCTTTGGTGGCGTTATGTAAAATATTTGCCACCTCTGTCATCTCTACCATAAATGTACTCTGACCGCTGGCAAGGTCATCCGATGCACCCACACGAGTGAAAATACGATCCACAAGGCACACATCTGCTTCCTTTGCCGGAACAAAACTTCCGATTTGAGCCATCAAAGAAATCAATGCCGTTTGACGCATGTAAGTAGATTTTCCCGCCATATTCGGTCCGGTAATAATCACAACCCGGTGGGATTCATCATCCAGATGGGTATCATTGGCAATGAACATATCATGTTCCATCATCTTCTCAATGACCGGATGACGGCCCTCTTTAATAGAAATGGAATGATTATGGTTCAAAGATGGTCGCACATAATGATTGTGTTCTGCCACATAAGCCAGAGAAGCTATCATATCAATCGTAGCAATCACCGATGCTGTGTCCTGAATCCGCTTCATCTGTTCAAATATTTTCTCACGCAGTTCACAAAAAACGGCATATTCCAAATTGTAAAGCCGGTCTTCAGCCCCCAGAATCACATCTTCCATCTCTTTCAGTTCCGGTGTTGTATAACGTTCCGCATTCGTTAATGTCTGTTTGCGGATCCAGCTATCCGGGACCTGGCTAACGAAAGATTTCGTCACTTCCAGATAATAGCCAAATACTTTGTTATACTTTATTCGAAGATTTTTTATTCCGGTATTCTCTTTTTCCCTGGCCTCAAGATCTGCAAGCCAGTCCTTCCCTTCTGTTTTTGCCTGACGAAGGCGATCAATCTCCTCATGATAACCGTTTTTAAATATTCCTCCCTCTCTCACAGAGATTGGTGGCTCCTCTTCTATGGCATCATGAATCAACTGATAAATATCTTCTAACGGATCTAGCTGTTGATATAGTTCCTGAAATAAGGAAGACGAAAAGTTCCCTATCAAAAAACGAATATGTGGCAGCATCTCAAGAGAAGATTCCAGTGCAATCATATCCCTCGGATTTACCGTCCGGTAACTGATTTTGCTAAGTAACCGCTCCAAATCATAAACCGGATTCAAATATTCCCTCAGTTCTTCCCTTGTAATAACATTGTCGTTCAGTTCTTCTATGGCATCATAACGGTCTGTAATTTCTTCTTCTGCCACCAAAGGCTGCTCAATACAGGATCGTAGTTTTCTGGCCCCCATAGCTGTCTTGGTTTTATCCAGTACCCACAGCAACGAACCACGTTTTTGTTTTTCGCGCAAAGTCTCTACCAGTTCCAGGTTCCGCCTGGTATTTCGGTCTAAAAGCATATATTTTCCTGTATGATACGGCTGCAGTTTGGAAATATGTTCCAAAGAGCATTTCTGGGTTTCCTCCAGATACTGCATCACACACCCCGCCGCAATAACACCAATAGAGTATTCCTCTACTCCCATTCCCTGCAAATTGTTCACGTGAAAATGGCGACACAGGGAACGGCGGCAGTTATCCTCGTCAAAGTATCTCGGTTCTAAAGCAGAAATTGCAATACCAAGACGTTCACTGATATCCGTCAAATCGACTCCTGAAATATAAAAAGAATCATTGCAGATAATCTCCGCCGGCATATACTTATTAATCTCATCCAAAAGTTTGCTCAGAGAATCCACTTCTGTCAACAAATATTCCCCTGTCGTAACATCCACAACGGAAATACCAAAATTCTGATCAACAGAAACGATTCCCATCAAATAGTTGTTTCTTGTTTCATCAAGCGCACCGGTGAAACAATTCGTCCCGGGAGTCACAATACGAGTCACTTCCCGCTTCACCAGACCTTTTGCAAGTTTCGGGTCCTCTACCTGTTCGCAGATGGCAACTTTGTATCCCTTTTCTACCAATCGATTGATATAGGTTTCCGCAGAATGAAACGGGACACCACACATGGGTGCCCGTTCCTTGAGACCACAACTCTTTCCTGTCAGGGTGATTTCCAATTCTTTTGTGACGCACAATGCATCATCAAAAAACATTTCGTAAAAATCCCCTAATCGGTAAAAGAGTATGCAGTCTTTATATTCATTTTTCGTCTCCATGTACTGTTGCATCATAGGAGTTAACTGTTCCATGGTAACTTTACCTCTTTCGCATAATTCGAATTCATACTATTCAACCGTACTAGGTGTCGGTTCCGGAGTTGGTTCCGGAGTTGGTTCCGGCGTTGGTTCCGGTGTTGGGGCCTGAGTTGGCTCCGGTGTCACCGGTATCGCTGTCGGTCTTTGCGTCGCAATCGGTGTCCTAGTAGCTTTTGGCTTCTTCGTTGGCTTTGGTGTCTTTTTAACACCAGGTGTCTTCGTCGGCTTTGGTGACTGTGTCACCGGTGCTGATGTCGGCCGAGGTGTCACCGTCTCAATCGGTTTTGGTTTATCAACGGAAAGATACATCGCATTGATATATCCTGTCATACCATTGTATTCCACTTCCATCCATTCATCCTTCAATCCCTTGAATGTAAGCTTGGTAGAAGCCGGGACTTTTGTTACAACAGAAGCCGTCAATGAAGGTTCAGAACGCATATTCACAGTAGAGGTGGTATACCCTTCTGTGGCATTGGCAAGCTCATCATCAATATCTGTTCCCAAATCATCTTCATTAATCATCGTGTTGCTGGAAGGTGTAGCGGATGGCTCCGGACTCTCCCGTACCATGACAGCACCATCTGTAACCGCTGAAGCATTTGCTTCTTCATCCGTTATTGTATCATTATTGAAGTAAACCAACGAAACATAAAATCCAATTCCAATTACAAGGACAAGAGAAAGAATTACACTTATACTAAACATACTTGTCTCAAAAATTTTATGTTCGGAACTCAACATTCTCTTGAAAAAACCTTTTTTATCGTTCTTCATTCCTATTTACACTCCTTATCTTAGATATCTTTGTTTATTATAACCATTCTGTCGTCATTTGTCTATGATAAATTCCAATTTTCGAGAAAAAGCGAACATTCGTTTGACACTTCCCCGGAACTGTGGTATATTTAATAAAAACAAACGGTTGTTTGGTTCTTTATTGAAGAATTAGGAGGTTATTATGGGAAACGGAAGAATATCAGCAAAGCAGTCTGAAATTTTAGAATATATCAAGGAACAAATTTTGGAAAAAGGGTATCCCCCTGCTGTCCGCGAAATTTGTACTGCAGTAAATCTCAAGTCTACTTCTTCGGTGCATTCTCACCTGGAAACGCTGGAGAAAAACGGATATATCCGTCGGGATCCAACAAAGCCAAGAGCCATCGAGATTATGGATGATGAATTTAACCTCTCCCGCCGGGAGATTCGGAACATTCCACTGCTGGGACATGTCGCAGCAGGCCAGCCTCTTTTGGCAGAGCAGAATATCGAGAGCTATTTCCCGATGCTTTCCGATCATCTTCCATCCGGAGACCTGTTTATGTTAAATGTCCGCGGCGAAAGTATGATTAATGTTGGCATTTATGACGGTGACAAAATTATTGTACAGCAGACATCTACTGCACGGGATGGCGATATCGTGGTAGCATTGATTGATGATTCCGCCACGGTAAAAACATATTATAAAGAGAACGGCCGTTATCGCCTGCAGCCGGAAAACGATACGATGGAACCCATATATGTAAACGAGGTTATTATTCTCGGTAAGGTAGTTGGTCTTTACCGTTTCTTTTAAACATGTTACATAAAAAAATCCTTGTCAGACAGAATCATTTTCTATCCGACAGGGATTTTTTAATTTACAGTTCCTCTCTCATTATCCGTTTGCCATCTTTCCAAATCCGCTCCAAATCATAAAAAAGACGGTCTTCTTTGGAAAATACATGAACAATGACATCACCAAAATCCATCAGTACCCAGGTGGAATTTTTGTTTCCCTCAATTCGTTTGCTGTGATATCCTGCTTCTGCCATTTTTTCATCCACAAGATCAATCATGGCATTAAGCTGATTCTGATTCCGTCCATTGGCAATCACAAGATAATCCGCAATGACAGATATCTCATCAATTTTTAATATTTCTATATCTTCTCCTAATTTTTCATCCAGTGCGTCATAGGCAATCCGCACCATGTCCTTGGCATTTTGTTCCATCATGTCAGCATTCCTTTCTTACTTTTTTAAATAATACTGATAGGTTTCCATTGTGGTGGGGTCCACCGTCATTTCACATTTTTCCAGATACGAAACGGTATTGTGAAGGGTCATTTTCAGACCTTTATTCAAATCGGAAAAACACGCTTTTCTTACTTCTTCCAGAGAATAGGGACGACAATCCATATTCCGGTACGGCTCAATATAATCTGAAAGAAAAATGATTTTTTCGAGGTCTGTCATTCCCGGTTTGCCCGTTGTATGACAGGAAATAGCAGAAGCAATTTCCTCATCATCAATACCGTATCGTTCTTTCGCAAGATAAGCCCCCAGTTTGCTATGAACCAGTGCCGGATTACTCTGTTCTGCTCTGCTTAGCGAAACACCATATTCTTCACAAAGTGCATACATTTCCGAATCCGACAGGTATTTTCCACAGTCATGCAAAAGACCAGCCATTCGGGCACGTTTTGGATTCACACCATGACATACCGCCAAATTAGATGCTGTATATGCCACTCCCAGTGTATGACGATACCTTTTCGGACGGAGTGTAGACGACAGACAGGCCAGTATTTCTTTTTCCTGATACGCTTTGTGTGGAATCGCAGCACCATATAAACCATGCAGTTCCATATACCGTACTACTTTTTCCGGACAATATCCTTGTGCGGATTTTCCCCTGACCAAACGTTCTCTGATAATGGCAGAGGAAATGCGGAATTGGGGCATGGATACCGGATAAATATTCCCTTTTAGTTTCCGGCTCAGTTTGCTACACAATTCTTGGGTTTCCTGATCCGACAATCCCTCCCGGGATGCTGCCAGAATCGTGCACAGTTGAACAATTTTTTCCGGCTGATACCAGCTTTCAAAATCCTGCAAGGAATCGCCTCCCAGAATGAAATAGATCTCTGCGTCAGGCAGGTCCTTATGGAGCTGTTCCAGGGTATCACAAGTATACGTGGTTCCTTGCCTTTTCAGTTCCATATCCGAAAAAACAAAATGGGGAATTTCATCAATCGCAAACTGAATCATTCTCTTGCGGTGTTCATCCGATAGGATATCCTGTTTCTGCTTATGTGGTGGATTTTTGGAGGGCATGAACCAAACTTCATCCAACTTGTATTGTTCATAAGCAGCCTGTGCCATCATGAGATGGGCATTGTGAATGGGATTAAAGGTTCCTCCCATGATACCAATTTTTTTCACTCTTTTTTGCTCCTTGCTGCCGGCAGTTCAATTTTCTTCTTTGTTTTTGACTCCCGGTAAAGTACAATTTTTTTGCCAATCACCTGAACAACTTCTGCCCGGGTGCGCTCCGCTAAAAGTGCAGCGATATCTCCCGGATCTGCCACACAGTTTTTTAACACATTGATTTTTATGAGTTCCCGTGCCTCCAAAGCCTGCTCTACAGAGTTTGTCAGCTCCGGTGTTACGGTCGCCTTGCCAATCTGCATGATTGGGTCCATCTTCATGGCAAGACTTTTTAAGTATGCTC
>JALENH010000196.1 GCA_022767895.1 Eubacterium sp. | reverse complement strand
CCGGGCATAAATGTCTGGTGGACACCTTTGACCGGAATTTCAATTATAATATTGAGCATGTGGCCTTGGGGACGAAAGCGGATATCGTGTTGGTGGCACCCGCCAGCGCCAATATCATTGCGAAGATGGCTCACGGCATTGCGGATGATATGCTGAGTACCACGGTGCTTGCCTGTCGCTGCAAAAAGTTAGTGGCACCGGCCATGAATACAAATATGTACGAGAATCCCATTACCCAGGCGAATATTCAGAAGCTGCGGGATTTCGGAATGGAAGTGATTGAACCGGCCACCGGATTGCTGGCCTGTAAGGCAGTGGGCAAAGGAAAGATGCCTTCCGAGGATGTATTGCTGCAGTACATTTTGCGGGAAATCCAGTATGAGCATGACATGACAGGAAAACGGGTATTGGTGACAGCCGGGGCGACCCGTGAGGCCATTGACCCGGTGCGTTATATTACGAATCATTCTACCGGGAAAATGGGATATGCGTTGGCGCAGATTGCTGCCCGCCGGGGTGCGGAGGTGACGCTGGTCAGCGGTGTGACGGAATTGCCGGCACCGCTAGGTGTAAAAGTAATTCCAGTGGAAAGTGCGGAGGAGATGTTCGAGGCGGTAAAAGCCGAAGCAGAGAAGCAGGATATTATCATTAAGGCAGCAGCCGTGGCCGATTATACCCCGATTACTGTCAGTGATGAGAAAATCAAAAAGCAGGAGGGGGAGACCGCCATTACCCTGAAGCGTACGACAGATATTCTTGCCTGGCTGGGTGAGCACAAGAGAGAGGGACAGTTTTTGTGCGGATTTTCCATGGAGACGGAGAATATGCTGGAGAATTCCAGAAAGAAGCTGGCGAAAAAGAAGGCGGATTTGATTGTTGCCAACAATTTGAAAGTGGAAGGCGCAGGATTTGGCACAGAGACCAATGTGGTGACTTTCATTTCACAGGATGTGGTAAAAGAGCTTCCAATTTTGACGAAAGAAGAAGTTGCCTCAGAAATTTTTGATTTTATCATGCATAAAAAGGCCTAATAATGCATAAGATATTGACAGCGGTATGATTGCTGATTCTATTGGCATAATTTGACAAATACTACAAAATGTGGTATGCTTATATGCGGACGGCAATATATCGTGTTATAGATCGGAGGGATATCTTATGGCAAATGCCAGTGTTGGCAGTGTCCGGCGTGCTGTTTCCCAGCATGTGGGAAGTAAAGTGCGGGTACGGAGTAACTTGGGAAGACATAAATATGATGTTACAGAAGGAGTTATCACGGAGACTTATCCCTGCATTTTTCTTGTTCGCGTGGAGAATGCGGAAGAAGATAGTTTCCAGACGGTATCTTACAGCTATACCGATGTGATTACGAAAGATGTGCAGTTGACCCTGTGTTAGCAGGATCCAAAGATATACTTATGGGAGAAACAGGAACTTTTCTTTTCGGAGAAAAGTTCTTTTTTCGTGTATGGGTGAATATATACTAAAGAGGTAACGAATAAAGGACGAGGAGGCAGCAGAATTGAAACTTATTACCCAGCGTGTTCATATGAACCGGTGTAACTGTAGGGAAACAAAACAAATCACACTCGACAGGGACTTCAATGTGCCGGATGTCAGACCAGACGCCTTGCAGATTATGAAGGAACAGGGAGAGATACAGATAGAGGAAGTTCATATGGCAGAGGGAAAAGCCAGTGTGAAAGGGGCATTGAATTTTCAGATTCTGTATGCCGGGGAGGGAGATCTCCCTGTCAGTGAAATGACCGGCAGCATTCCTTTTGAGGAGCTGATTCCGCTGTCCTGTGCAGACCGGGATGATGAACTGACGGTTCACGCTGACATTGGTGATTTGCGCAGTGAGCTCATTAATTCCCGCAAGCTGGGAATGAAAGCCATTATTACGCTGGAAGTTTCAGCCGGTACGATTTGTGACGGTGAAGGTGCAGTAGATATCGAGGAAGGAACCGATGTCTATACGAAAAAGAAAATGATGGAGGTGTCCCGGCTTGTATTCAGCAAGAAAGATACACTGCGCGTCCGTGATGAATGGAAAATTCCCGGGACGAAGGATGCCATTGGTCGGATTCTCTATTCCGATATTCAATTGGGTGAGATGAATACGAGGATGGAAGAGGAAAAACTGCAGGTGGACGGACAGGCGCAGGTTTTCCTGATTTATATCAGTGACGGAGAGGAACCGGAATTGAACTTTTTTGAAAATACATTGCCCATCGAGGGATATATCGAGTGCCATGGCTGTGATTCGGATATGGTGGCTCAGGTCATGACAGGGATTCACAGCCGGGATTTGGAAATTAAGGAGGATGAAGACGGTGAGAGCCGTGTGCTGGATGCAGAAGTCGTCGTTGATTTTGATATCAAGGTATATGGACAGGAGCAGCTGGAGCTGTTGACGGATTTCTATTCCCTGAAAGAGCGGTGCAAGCCGGTCTATGAGGATTCCTTCTTTGAAAATCTTCTTGTCCACAACAAGAGTAAATGCCGGATTAGCGGAAAAATTACGGCAGGAGAGTATACGCCGCTGCAAATCTGGAATGTAAGTGGTGAACTGCGCATTGACCGCAAGGAGCAGAGGGAAAACGGCATGTTTGTGGAGGGCGCTCTGGATGTCAGTGTGCTCTATCTGACCGGTGATGATAAAATTCCACTGGCTACGGTGAAAGGGAGCCTCCCTTTTGAGCAGCTTGTGGAAGCGGATGGCCTGAAAGAAAACAGTAATGTGTGGCTTTACGGTACGCTGGAACAGGTCGGCGGTACCATGACAGGGGATAAGGAGATTGAGATTAAAGCGGTGGCGGCGCTGGATATGATTGCCTTTGACCGGATGGAAGAACCGATTATTTCCGGATATGAAAGCGAGGAGATTGACTGGAAGGCATGGAGCCGCGAGCCCGGCATGATCGGTTATGTAGTGCAGCCCGGCGAGACCATGTGGGATATTGCCAAGAATTTTCTCACCACAGTAGGCTCCATCATGGAGATTAATCAGAGGGAAAATGAACAGGTGAAGGCAGGAGATATCCTGCTCATATTAAAAGAAGTGAGTTGATTTTTCCGCTACCCTGAAATCGAGAAGCACCCATCAGCTCGTATTGTCCGGCATGCTCTGCATCCGGCAGACGAATTGGTGAGTGCTTCATTGTGTTATATTTGCGTTTTTTATTCTGCTGTTTGGCCGCTAAGGCTGTCACGCCAATCTTCCATTTTCTTCACAGCGGCATCAATGGTATTTTTACAAATATCGGGGAGATCCTCGCCCCAGGCTTCTGTGGCCTGATCAAATCCCTTCTTGATGGCAGCAATCATTTTGTCTGCATATTCCGGATTGCCCCCGCTTAAAGCCTGTGCCATGGATACCAGGCGGTCGCTGGTCTGTTCTACGCCCCAGTAACCATCTTCGCCAATATCCTTTTTTGCCTGCTCGATGGTGGCAGGGTCAGCATTGATATTTTTGAATAGGTCAGCTAATTTTGTATATTTGCCGGCCTGCTTGCCCAACAACTGAGTCACCAGATTCTGAAGCTGTTCATTCTTGCTGGAAAGCTCCTTTTTCATACTGGCAACGATGGAAGAGTAATCGGTAATCTTGTCTGACTTGCCATCCGTAGCAGTAGAGGACGCTTCGTATACAACGCCTGTGTCTTCTGCAGAAGCAGAAACGGATTCTTTCGCAGTGGAAGCCGCCTTTTTGGTCGTCTGGGCTGTTGGGTATACGCTGGTCGCATTTGTAATTCCATTTACACTCATAAGATTCCTTCCTTTCTATGTCCCTTTGGGACACTTGTCTTTTTTGTATATACTATATCGGTAGAATGGTTTCAGAACTTTAGGCGTGGACGGAAAAAATTACCGGTACAAATCGGTTACAAAGACAAAGCATTTGTAAGGCAGTTCCCGACATTTCTCTTTGGCAAATGCCGCCTTCTCGGGATCGTCAAAAATTCCGAATACGGTAGGACCGCTGCCACTCATGAGGGAGCCAAGAGCACCATGCTCCATCATACATTCCTTGATGGCGGCAATCTGTGGATGTGCCGGTATTGTCACGGTTTCCAGTACATTTCCAATATGTTCGCAAAGCTCACCAAGATCTCTTTTTTTCATGGCGGCAATCATCCGGTCAATATCCGGGTGGACGGTGTTTTCGTCCAGCACTAAATTCTCATAAACAAATTTTGTGGACACGTGTATTCCCGGTTTTGCAATGAGAATATGACAGTCCGGCATGGCAGGAATGGTGGAAAGCTTTTCCCCGATTCCTTCGGACAGGGCGGTTCCCTTCAAAACACAATACGGGATGTCGGCCCCCAGCTTTACGCCCCGTTTCATCAGGTTGCGCTTGCCGAGTCCCAGATCATACAGCTCGTTGATGGCAAGCATACAGGAAGCGGCATCCGTACTACCGCCAGCCATGCCGGCTGCAACCGGAATCCGCTTGTCCAGATGAATGTTCAAACCGCCTGAAATATGAAATTCTTCCATGAGCATTTTGGCACTTCGGTACACGAGGTTGTCCTCATTCACCGGGAGAAAAGAGAGATTGGTAGTGAGATGAATTCCCGGTTTGTCTGTTTTCTCCAGTGTCAGCCGGTCAAAAAGCCGAATGCTCTGCATAATCATTTTTACTTCGTGATAACCGTCTTCCCTGCGCCGCAGGACATCCAGTCCGATGTTTATTTTGGCAGGGGCATTAATCCATGTTGAGTCCATATTGGGTTCTCCATTCTATTTTCTTAGTATGAGTTTATCATATATCAATCTGATTGGGAAGTGTATAAAAGGAAAATATCTGTCAATGCTTATAACAGTACATAGCGGCACTGGCGTGCCGGCAAAGAGCAGGAGGATAGAGTGATGACAAGAAAAGGAAAAATAGCAGCAATTGCGGTTTTGTTTTTATTTACGGGCGTGTTAATGGTGTTTTACCGCCGCGGCGTGGCAGAGCAGAGAAGGCAACAGGACATTGCGGAGGAAATTCTACGTCTCCACGTGGTGGCCAATAGCGACAGCGAGGAAGACCAGGCGTTAAAGATGGAGGTCAAAGAGTCCATCGTCACGTATTTGCGCGGCATCATGGGTGATGCCAAATCGGTGGAAGAGGCCCGGCTGGAAATTCAGAAACGTCTGCCGGAAATCGAGGACTTGGCCCGGGAAAAAATGAAGATGGAAGGTTACGATTACGAGGCAGACGCAGTTCTCGGCAAATGTTATTTTCCGGTGAAGGAATATGGCGATATGACGTTTCCGGCAGGCGAATATGAGGCACTGAAGGTAAATCTCGGCAAAAGTGCAGGGAAAAACTGGTGGTGTGTCATGTACCCCACACTTTGCTTCGTGGATTCCACCTATCAGATTGTGCCGGAAACCTCCAAAGAAAAGCTGAAAGAAAATCTCACGGAGGAAGAATATAACTCTCTCTTGGATGGTGGTGACAATGTCCAATATTCTTCCCGGATTATTGAGTGGATTCAAAACGTTTTTCCTTGAAATTCTAAGGGTTCCGTGATAAAGTATAAGTGGTGTCATATGGTTTAATAAGGGCAAAAAGGGATTGAAACCGGAAAGGATGTATTCATGAAAAAAAGAATTGCAGTGATTTTTGGCGGACAGTCATCGGAACATGAGGTTTCCTGCATGTCTGCGGTCAATGTCATAGGCGGACTGAACAGAGAAAAGTATGAGATACATATGATTGGCATTACGAAAGAGGGTCACTGGATTTACGTGGAAAACGTGGATAAAATCCGGGATGATTCCTGGCGGGACGGCGAGATTACAGCGGTTATCTCCCCGGATCATGAGAAACAGGGAATCTGGAAAGTCTCCGGCGTGACGGTAGAGGTTGTGCCCATCGATGTGGCATTTCCGGTTCTTCATGGGAAATACGGAGAGGATGGTACCATTCAGGGTCTATTTGAGATGTCAGGCATTCCCTATGCCGGCTGTGGTGTTTTAGCCTCGGCGGCAAGCATGGATAAGATTTCTACGAAAATATTTGCGGACCGCCTCGGTGTGCGGCAGGCTGCCTATGTGGCAGATATTGCCAGAGATTTGCGGGAGATGGATGACACCATTGCCCAGGTGGAGGAGAAACTCGGTTATCCGGTTTTTGTGAAACCGTCCAATGCAGGTTCCTCCCAGGGAGTCAGCAAGGCGCACAACCGGGAAGAGCTAAAGGAGGCACTGGTACTTGCGAAAAAGCATGACCATCGTGTTTTGATTGAAGAAAACATCACCGGCCGCGAGGTGGAATGTGCGGTGCTCGGAGGGCAGAATCCTCAGGCCTCACCGGTGGGCGAGATTCTGGCGGCAGCAGAATTTTATGATTTTGATGCGAAGTATAATAATGAAGAGTCCCGGACCGTGATTGACCCGGACCTTCCGGAAGAGGTAAAAGAGGAAATACGAAGAAATGCGGTGGCGATATTCCGTGCAGTAGGTGGTTTCGGATTATCCCGGGTGGATTTCTTTGTGGAGAAGGACACCAACGAAGTGATTTTCAACGAGATTAATACGCTTCCGGGCTTTACCAACATCAGTATGTATCCGATGTTGTGGGAAGCCAATGGAATTAAAAAAGAAGAATTGCTGGATCGCATTATCGAGCTGGCATATGAAAGATAAGGAGCCATCAAATGACAAAAGAGATAAAATTGCGGATCTGCGGGATGCATATGCACGGACCGGATGGCGAGCGGGATGATGTGGAAGTCGTCTCTGTGGGACAGATGTGTGAGCGGGACGGATTTGCCTGCATTACTTATGATGAAGTGGTGGAAGAAGAGGAAAATGGTCTGGTACAGGTGGTAAAAAACCTGGTAAAATATAAAGAGGGCCAGTTGGAAGTGGTGAAGCGGGGACCGTCAGAGAGCCATATGGTGTTTGTGCCGGACCGGACGACCTATACCTATTATTCCACTCCCATGGGCGAGTTGGAAGTGGGCCTGTATACCAAATCACTTGAAAAGGTCATGACAGAGAAGGGTTTTCACCTGAGACTGGCTTATGATTTGGAAATGAATCAGACTTTTTTGTCACATTGTAATTTGGACATCTTTGTGGAAGAATGAAGGAGGAACCCATGAAACTTCGTTTTACTAAAATGCATGGAACCGGGAATGATTATGTGTATGTGAATCTGTTCCGGGAAAAGGTAGAAGACCCGGCGGCTTTGGCGGTTCGCGTCAGTGACCGACATTTCGGAATCGGGTCCGATGGATTGATTTTGATTGCACCTTCGGATGTGGCAGACTGCCGCATGATTATGTATAACGCGGACGGCTCGGAGGGAGCGATGTGCGGCAATGGCATTCGCTGTGTGGCGAAATACGCCTATGACCATGGCATTGTCCACAGCGAGAAGATTACAGTGGAGACGAAAAGCGGAATAAAGTCCTTACAGCTTACGGTGGAGGATGGTCTTGTGACGTATGTAGAAGTGAATATGGGGCAAGCCATACTGGCACCGGCA
>JALENH010000186.1 GCA_022767895.1 Eubacterium sp. | reverse complement strand
CTTGGTTTTGAGGTATCGGTCTACAAGTTCACAAACTGTCATTTGACCATCTGCCATATTGGGGAGTGTTTCAATTTCTGAATTGACCTGCTTTTCAAGTTCCCTGAGTGACAAGCATGGCTTTTTGCCCTTTGGCAATTTATCCGTTGGTTCTAACTTCCAACTGTAAACAAAATGTGGTTTGCCATCAATATGACATTTATATTGGTATTTTCCATCTGCTCTGACGCTCTCTCCCGGACGAAGAACTCTTCTTTTGGAGTCGCGCCTTGTCTGCCCTCTTCCTGCTTTCGCCATTATACCCGCCTCCTTAACTCTGGATGGTGTAATAAATACGTTTCAAATGCTACACGGATAATCAACTTGCGTTCCCCATAATATGCCAAGAAATCTTCTCCATCCGTATTTTTTAATAAATCATAGAACTTTCTTCGGCTCAACACAAAATATTCAATTGCCTCCGAAGGGTTCAAAATATCCTTTTCTCCTAAGTTTGGCTTTGTCATAACATCACATTCCTTCATTTCTGCCAAAAATGGCTGTTTCCAAGGGTTTATTGGGTTCATTTTTCTCCTTCACTGAAAAACCGCAGCCATATCGGATGACTGCGGTAAAATTCACTATTGTTTATTCCATTACCACGATGTTGTCTGCATAATCAGACCAGAATTGAGTTGCCATCAATATTTCAACTTGATCACTGCTTGACCGCACTTACTTAGTGCAAGTGTTCAAATCCTCACATATACATTTTCTGCAATATAAAAGCGCCTGCATTTCTGCAAGCGCTACCAATATATACTATATTAATTTACAATCCTTCAAAACTTTCTTAATTGCTTCCCACACCGCCAAAGAAGGATTCTCCTTGTAATATGAAAAACCTTTATATTTTTGCATAACATATCCAGCGGCTACATTATTTTCCATTATCTTCTCACTTCGCTCTACAGCTTTTATTACATCATCCAATGAAAGCTTTTTAAGACATCTTTTGAAATTATCCTCATGCTTATACTCATCCATGCTTTCAAATTCTTCACCATAAGCTCTGTTAATATGTGACAAGTAATTCTTTCTATGCACAAGGGAACCAAAACAATCCGCCTTATGTAAAACAATCCATAAATCAAAAGTAAGGTTGCTGTAACCAAACTTGTAAATTATTTGTTTTCCAAGCCCCATGGCAGCTTTCATTCGATCCATTGTATCTGTAAACTGTTTCACATGTACTGCTTCATCACTTTCGTAATCCGAAATATGATATATCTCTGTTTTAGTTGTCGTTACTAATCCCTTAGCCCGCTTAAGTGGGTCCTTTTCAATCTTACAATCAATTGCAACCTTAAAAGCAGCCTCTTCTGTTGAATTAATCAAATCTCTCAGCCATAACAAATACCACTCTTCGGTTTCACCCTCTACGCTGAAATAATACTTTTTAGTACTCTTTCTATTCGCCATTATTTTCCTCCTTTGAAAACACATTCTCAAATATTGGAGAAAAATCTATGTTCTTTATTGCGCCGTATTGACTTACGAAGTAATTCTTCATGTAGTCGTCGCCTTTTCGTACCCCATTTTCACCCGCTGTTCCAAAATCTGATAATGAATATATCTCACTAAGAAGAGAAACATCATCTTTTTCGACAAACTTGATTTCATCGCGTCTAAATATATTAGAATTTAAAAAAATAGGGTTATGCGTATTAAAAATGAGCTGTGCATGTTTCTTGTTGATATCATCATTATGGAATATACTAATTATACTCATCAACGCCATTGGATGTATTGATGCATCAAATTCATCAACGACCAATGTTCCACCTGTAGCTATTGCTCTTAATACCAAAGGAAACATATTTACAAATCGAATGGTTCCAAATGACTCAAACACTTCCGCTAAAACTGCTTTAACATTTGACTTATCATTTTTATCTTCAAAAATTGAACAAAGCCTTGCTTCTCCATCATCACCATTAGCGACATAAGCAACTGAGTTGGAGTTAATACCAAAAACTTTTGCGGCCTCATTTATTGTCTTTTCAACATATATTGTTTTCTTCTGAGGATCCGAAAATCGCCTAATTAATTGAATAGCATCTGCTCTATAGATAACCATAAACTTCTCGGTGAACCAATCAATTATAAGTTTTGACAAACTTTGCGAAATCAAAAGTTTGAATCCATTCGAAAGAAACAGTTCATCTTTCGATAAACTCTGATTTGCAACCAAGTTTATCGTATCTACATTATCTATGGCCTGAGTTGAGATATATTCTTTTGCCTTCTTAAAATCGCCGAATTTGACCATATTTGTTCGTTCAAATACAATTTCATCATTAATTGAAAGTATCTCGGAATTAATAGACCTTTGAGTTGTATCGTCTAAAAACAGTCCAAGTAGTACACTTAATTCATAGTCAAACTTTATTCCTTTTTCTACAAATGAAATTCTAAAAGTTACCGGTTTAATTTTGTCAATTAAGTTATTAGGAATCAGTTCTAAATTATATGCTGCCTTATTAGGTGAATTTTGTTCTTCCGCGTTTCGAATATTTCCTCTCAAAACAATAGATCTCAATACATCCATCGCACCAATAATGTTTGTTTTTCCCGAAGCATTGGGACCATAAATAACAGCAGAGCACAAACCTTTTACATTTTTCTTGCCTACTTTTTCTTTAAGAATACTATAGTCTAATCCGTGTTGCTTTGGTGCTGGAATCATGGAAAATTGCGCATTTCCTAAAAATGATTTATAGTTCTCTACCGAGAAAGCAAGTAACATATCAACACCCCCTATATATAAATAGTGCACAGCAATAGAATACCACCAAATTAATAATCTGTCAAAAGAATTCTGGTTGATTTTGCAATAATCTTGCAAAATAACATTTAATCAATCTCTGTTTATATATATTATGTTCATTGTTTTGCAAATTATTCGCAATTTTGCATTTTGGAATTTATAGAAGCATCCCCTATCTTCCATTTCGCAACTGCACACGTAGCACCTACCCGCCGTTCTATAGGAGACAGGACTTTAAAGATTTCGATCGAACCTGTGACATCATGGTTACAAGCCAGTTATCTCTACCTGAATATGATTCTTTTTGCAATATCTATACGCATAGGAATTTATAGGACACGTAACAATCAGATTATCACAACCGTCAAAAGCCTTATGTTCGATTTTTTTAATGTTCTCAGAAAGTGTCAGTCTTTCCAACTTCTCACAATTCAAAAAAGCACAATGTCCTATTTTCGTTACACTTTGTGGAATCAAAACCTCCTCCAACTCAAAACACATAAAAAAAGCACAGTCTCCAATTGTTGTAATAGTTTCAGGTAAAACAACATTCTTTATTTGTAGATTATAGTTAAACGCACTCTCTCCAATATGAGTATAACCAGATGGAATGGTTATTTCTTCTCCCTGAAATTGTTCTGCTTCTTTTTGAGTAAACTTTTTTGCCATCCGTCTTCTCCTTTCAACACACCATACGTGTTCTTTTTTTCTTTGTACTTATATATTCTAATATAGTCAATGGGGAGAAAAAGCCCCATCATTTCCTTCTATTCTACTCCCTCATATGCAATCTGTCATTGAACTGTTGGTTTAAAACACTATTCAAGCCCCTTACAAAAAAAAACGGCAACTCCACATCCTCTGCAAAGCTGCCGGTCCATTTATCTATTTTCTTCTAATTATAGCCCACTGCCATCAAGGTAAACTTCAGCGCTTCACTGTTGTCGTCCATACGCAGTTCGATATTGTGTATCTCTTCGGTGTCATCCTCCAATGCAACATACACCTTACCGTTGTTCCAGCCGGAAGAATCATAGCCGCTTAAGTTCGCCTGTTTCACGCCATCTACATACAAGTCAACCGCGCCATACTCTTTGGAGTTGCTCAGCTTGTAAATCAGCGTCAATGTCTTGCACTTCAGACGGATTTTCAGTGGCTCAGTGCCACTGCTGCCATCGTGCATCCAGTTGTCCGGGAACCAGGCCGCACCATTCTGACCTTTGTACTCATATTGGAATGTGCCGGTAGCATTATCATTCTTGTTAAACCCACCCGTGTTTAAGGACTGAATCTCCTCCGTATTCGCCACATCCGTGGAAGAATCAATCATTTTCATCCCCTGATATGCCGCTGATTTAACCGGATCCATAGAATCCACATCCGTAATGTTATCCTGCTCCGCTTCCTCTTTATCAATCTTGTCAAACAGATTTGTGATGCAGTCTGCCATCAACTGATAACCGGTATTGTTCGGATGCAAATCGTCACCAAAATACCACTTATAGAACGCTTTCTGGTCAGGGGTATCAAAGTATGCGGAAATTGCATTTCCCATACTGATCATCGGCAAATCATAGTACTGTCCGAATGGGCGGTAATCATTCTCGCATACAACACCACCACTTGCTTGCTTAAATACAGAGAAAACCAGTACAACAGCAGAACCGGATTTCAAAGCCTGACGAATCAGTCCCTCATACCCTTTACCTTCTGTAGCACACTGGTAATCATTTACCGCAAACTCGATAAAGAGAATATCCGGATGATCACTTCCTTCAGGCAGGCGTTCAATCACGTCACGATTATAACGAACAACACCAATATCCGATGGCGTTCCACTCATGCCGGCGTTAATAAAGTGAACATTTTCTCCGCCATTTTTGCCATATTTGGCAGCAAATGTTTTCGCTGAAACTTCTGCGTAACACATTCTGTTTGGTTTCGCCATAGCTCCCTCGGTAATCGAGCCTCCAATGTACGCAAGA
>JALENH010000184.1 GCA_022767895.1 Eubacterium sp. | reverse complement strand
ATCTGTGAAAAGGCTCGTGAACTCGGCCTGACGAAACAGTTTATTGGTGGGCATCCCATGGCCGGCTCCGAGAAAACCGGCTATGCCAATTCTACCGATATTCTTTTGGAAAATGCCTATTATCTTCTGACTCCGTCACCGGAAAATTCTCCGGAGGACCTTACTCTTATGAAAGAACTTGTCCGTCTGACAGGGGCCAACTGCGTCGTTCTTCCCGCCGAAGATCATGACAGAATTACAGCAGCAATCAGCCATGTACCACATATTATTGCTGTCACTTTGGTTAATATGGTTCGTGCAAATGATAACGCAGAAGAAAATATGAAAGCGTTTGCCGCCGGAGGATTCAAGGACATCACCCGCATTGCCTCATCCTCTCCGGAAATGTGGCAGGATATCTGCCTTGCCAACGGCACTTGTATTGATGATTTTCTGGCACATTTTCAGGAACAGCTACAGCAGTTCCGCCAGATGATTGCACAGCGGAATGGTGCGGCAATTCGGCACGAATTCCAGATTGCGGGAGATTACCGCAATTCGATTCCTGCAAAGAAAAGCAGTGTAATTGCAAGAGCCTTTGATTTGTTTGTGAATGTGGATGACCGTACAGGGGCAATCGCAGAAATCGCCACAATTCTTTCCCAAAAAGGCATCAGCATTAAAAATATTGGCATCATTCATAATCGGGAATACATAGACGGCGTGATGAAGTTGGAATTATATTGCGAAGAAGATGCTGTAAAGGCTCGTGATCTTTTGGAGCAGAACCAGTATGAAATTGTGAAGCGTGACTAAAACTGTCTCACCCACAGAAATAGGTAATCGCCTGTCGATGGTTGACGATTACCGCTTTCTCGTGTAAGCCACCATTTTCCCCATCCAGTGTAAAAGCAATCCTCTCTTCCCCAAGAATCTCCACCCGGGAACTGTGAATCACCTTTACCTGGGAATTTGGTTTTCCGTTCAAAAGAAATCCCATAACCAGATTTAGTTCAATGGGATTTTTGGGAGTTTTGACAAAAATGCCATCGAGGAGCCCATCATTCAGGCTTACCGTATTCTTACGATAAAGTTTTAGTCCTGCCACAGACTCAGCATTGGTCACCATCCCGAGAATGCAATCCTCTTCCCATTCTTCTTCATCTGTCACAATTTTTACATGATAATTCTTAATCTTTCCAAGTTTTACAGCGCCATCCAAAATATATGCAGTCTTCCCGAAAAGATTTTTCGTTGCCTGCGGTGTTTCGTAGGACACGGAAGTAAAAGCCCCAAATGCAGCCACATAGGAAAAATACATCCCATTCATCTCACCCACATCATAGGCATCCTTGTGATCTCCAACGGCCACTTTTGCCGCCGACATCACTCTTCGCGGCAAATGAATCCCATTGGCAAAATCATTCACCGTCCCCGCAGGTATATAAGCACATCCCGGACGTTGCTTAACAGGCAGTGCCATCAGTCCACGGATTACCTCATGCAACGTACCATCACCACCGGCACAAATCACACGGCTGCATTCCGGGCCCTCCTCCTGCACATAATTCGCCGCATCACCAGCTTTCTGTGTTGCAGCAATCGTCACATCAAAATCATTCTCCATCATTAAATCTACAATATCTGCCAGCTTATTGCGTAATGTCCCTTTCCCCGCACAGGGATTATAGACAAACAAAACCTTTTCTTTTCCCATATACACCTCATTAAATCATGATTTAATCACACACCACTTAGTCATCCAATATCATCATGGCATCTCCAAAAGAGAAAAAACGATAGCGCTCCCGTACTGCTTCCTCATACACAGCCATGACTTGATCTTTTCCAGCCAGTGCGGACACCAGCATAAGAAGAGTAGACTCCGGCAAATGAAAATTGGTAATCAACGCGTCCATCATTTTGAACTGATATCCGGGATAAATAAAAATATCCGTATCTCCCTGTCCGGGGTGTAATATTCCGCTCTCATCGGCGGCCGACTCAATTGTTCGGCAACTGGTAGTTCCCACGCAGACAATCCGCCCTCCTGCTGCTTTTGCCTGATTCATTTTCTTTGCCGCTTCTCTCGACACCTGATAAAATTCTGTATGCATATGATGTTCGGTCACATCATCCACCTTCACCGGCCGGAATGTACCCAGACCGACATGAAGCGTCACATCGGCAACCAGCACTCCCTCTGCTTCCAGCTTCCGGAATAATTCCTCCGTAAAATGAAGTCCTGCCGTTGGCGCCGCCGCTGAGCCTTCATATTTGGCATATACTGTTTGGTACCGGTTCTTGTCTTTCAGCTTATGGGTAATGTAGGGAGGCAATGGCATCTGTCCCAGTTCATCCAGAATTTCTTCAAAAATCCCCTTATACTGAAACTGAATCAGACGGTTACCATCCTCTAACACATCTATGATTTCCCCTTTCAGGAGACCATCGCCAAAAACAATAACTGCACCGGTTCTTGCTTTCTTTCCCGGTTTGACCAAAGTTTCCCAAATATCATTCTCACGACGTTTCAACAAAAGTAGTTCAATCATGGCACCGGTATCTTCTCTCGTTCCATACAACCGGGCCGGAATCACTTTGGTATTATTGCGCACCAGACAGTCACCGGGCCGGAGATATTCAACAATGTCGGTAAACACCCGGTGTTCCACCTGTCCGGACTTTCTGTGCAGAACAAGAAGTCTGGATGAACTTCTGTCCTCCAGAGGGTCCTGGGCAATCAGTTCTTTTGGCAAATCATAATAGAAATCACTTGTTTTCAAGTTTCTCATCCTCTCTGTCAATCTGTCCCCTATTGTAGCACACCGGATAGCTGTTTTCAATTCTGGAATTTTACAAGAATTTTACCTGCAAAAAACTAAAAATCCCTTTTCATTTTTTTCAATTCATTGTAGAATAAAAGTAATAACTTGAGAACGTTTCGGAAGGAGGTTACTATGGCAATTACAACTTATGCAGCCATTGATGTTGGTTCCAGTGAATTGTGCATGAAAATCTATGAATTGTCCCGACAACATGGCATCCGCGAATTAACCTACGTCCGCCACCGGCTTTCACTAGGTGCCGAAACCTACACAAAGGGATTCATCTCTTACCAGACGATTACAGAAATCTGTAATACCCTGAATGATTTCAAGAGAATTATATCTGAATTTAACGCCAATTGTTGTGAGGTTTACGCCACCAGTGCTCTGCGGGAAGCAAAAAATGCGCTGGTAATCATCGACCAGATTAAAATCCAGACCGGATTCAAAGTAAAGCTCTTAAGCAACAGTGAAGCACGCTTTTTCTATTTCAAGGGAATGGTTCAGTGCGAAAAGCGATTTGACACGCTGATTGAAAAGGGAACGCTGGTAGTCGATATCGGAGCCGGCAGCGTACAGCTTTCTCTGTTTGAGGAAGGCCGCCTCCAGCTGACTCAGAATCTTCTGTTAGGAGCTTCCCGCATTCAGGAACTGCTGCATGCCATGCAGGAGGAAGCATACGATTTCCAGGCACTCATTGATGAATACATCGAAAAAGACCTGGCACTTTTCCAACGATTAAATCTGGATTTTACAAAGATACATCATATTATTGCAGCCGGAGAAATGATTCCGGAGACCTATTTCCATCTCCGGGATTCCAAAAAGGATTTTGACGGATATCTCCCCGGGAAAATGCTCTCCCGGAACAAGATACAGAAAGCACTGGGAGAAACCCGGGCACAGCTATTGCTTCCCACCATGCTCCTGATTCGTAAAATCACAGAGCTCACGGGATGCCAGAAAGTATTGCTTTCCCCTATTAATCTCTGTGATGGTCTGGCTGCTGATTTTGCCGAGCGCAGATTGCGCATAACCTGCGGCCATGATTTTACGGAAGATATTCTGTCTGCTTCCCGAAACATGGCACGCAAGTATAAGGTGGACATGAACCACATCGAAAATGTACAGACTCTGGCACTCCAGATTTTCGACCGAATCAAAAAACTCCACGGCCTTGGCAAACGGGAACGGCTGCTCTTACAGCTAGGCGTCATTCTTCACAGCTGCGGAGCTTATATCAATGAAATGTGGTCCAGAGAATGTTCCTATCACATTCTTCTGTCCACGGAGATTATCGGTATTTCCCACAAAGAGCGGCTTATCGTAGCTAATATGATCCGCTACAACGATGAATCTTTCCCTTCTTACGAAGAACTGGATGGAGATTTCACGCGAGAGGAATACATTACCATCGTAAAATTAAATGCAATTTTAAAAACTGCAAACGTTTTAGATAAAAGCAACCGCCAGAAAATCAAAAATGTCGGTGTCACCTTGAAGGATGGTATCCTTACAATCACCGCTGATACCATGGCTGACATTACTCTGGAAAAGGGACTTTTCCACCACAAAGCAGATGTATTTGAAGAAGTATTCGGAATCCGTCCAAGACTGAAACAAAAACGAACAGGAAAGAGAGGATAAGCATATGAATCAATCCGAAAAATTCACAAACCGGGAATTGAGCTGGCTGGCTTTCAACGAACGTGTGCTCTCCGAAGCAAAAGACAAACACATTCCTTTGATGGAGCGTCTGAAATTTTTAAGTATCACCGCGTCCAATCTGGATGAGTTCTTCATGATTCGGGTTGCCTCCCTGAAAGACCAGGTGAATGCCGGCTATACAAAAAAGGACATTTCCGGCATGACAAGCGCTGAGCAGATTGACGCCATTCTAAAAGTGACCCACAAATTTGCCCAGGCACAGTACAATACTTACAACCGTTCTTTTCTCCCTGCTCTGAAAAAAGCAGGTTTGAAAATCGTAACAGAATATGAAAAGCTCACAGAAGAACAGGCCGACTATGTAGACACCTATTTCCAGCAGGAGGTTTTCCCGGTACTCACGCCTATGGCTGTGGATTCCTCCCGTCCGTTCCCACTCATCCGCAACAAATCGTTGAACATCGGCGCCCTTCTGATGGACAAGAAAAAGAAGGACACCATTGATTTCGCCACGGTACAGGTTCCCTCCGTACTGCCACGGGTCGTACCCATTCCATCGGATAAAGATAAATGTACAACTATCATTTTGTTGGAGCAGATTATCGAAAAAAATATACAGAAACTGTTCATGAACTACAAAGTTCTTTGCGCCACACCTTTCCGGGTGATGCGCAACGCAGACCTTACCATTGACGAGGATGAAGCTGCGGATCTTCTGATTGAAATTGAAAAACAGCTGAAAAAGCGTCAGTGGGGTGAGGCCATCCGCCTGGAGGTGGAAGACGGCATCGACAAACGCCTTCTCAAAATTTTACGCAAAGAGCTGAAACTGGGTGAAGATGCCATATTCAAAATCAACGGTCCCCTCGATCTTACCTTCCTCATGAAGGTATACGGTCTGGAAGGATTCGATCATTTGAAAGAGGAAAAATATACACCACAGCAGCCAAAGATGCTGGAACCCGGCAGAAATCTCTTTGAGCAAATCCGGGAGCACGATATTTTGCTCCACCATCCTTACGAGAGCTTTGATCCTGTGGTAAATTTTGTTCGTATGGCCGCCTCCGACCCGGATGTCCTGGCAATTAAGCAAACCCTCTACCGTGTCAGTAGCAATTCCCCGATTATTGCCTCTCTGGCACAGGCAGCTGAGAATGGCAAGCAGGTATCGGTATTAGTAGAGCTGAAAGCACGTTTTGACGAGGAAAACAATATCGTCTGGGCCAGAAAACTGGAAAAAGCCGGCTGTCATGTTATATATGGTCTTGTAGGTCTGAAAACACATAGCAAAATTACCCTTGTGGTCCGCAAAGAGGAAGACGGCATCCGCCGCTATGTCCATCTGGGCACCGGCAACTACAATGACTCCACCGCCAAACTTTACACCGACATGGGTATGTTTACTTGTAAGCCGCGCTACGGAGAAGATGCCACTGCCGTGTTCAATATGTTATCCGGCTACTCGGAACCACTTGCCTGGAACAAACTTTCTCTGGCTCCCTTGTGGCTGCGGGACAAATTTTTATCTCTCATCAACCGTGAAAGAGAACATGCAGCTAACGGACGTTCGGCAAGAATTATAGCAAAAATGAATTCCCTCTGTGACCCCGGTATTATAGAAGCTTTGTACGATGCTTCTGCTGCCGGTGTAGAGATTGATTTGATTGTCCGGGGAATCTGTTGTCTGCGTGCCGGCATTCCGGGGCTCAGCGAGAATATCCGTGTACGTTCCATCGTTGGTACTTTTCTCGAACATTCCCGGATTTTTTACTTCTCCAACAACGGGTCACCGGAATACTATATGGGTAGTGCTGACTGGATGCCTCGCAATCTGGACAAGCGAGTAGAAATCCTGTTCCCGGTGGAGGACCCTGTCCTGCAGGAAGAAATCCGCAATATACTGGACATTCAGCTTGCCGACACAAAAAAAGCCCACCTTCTGATGCCGGACGGCACCTACGTAAAGGTGGACCAGAGAGGAAAAACTCCACTCAATTCCCAGATGTATTTTTGTGATCAGGCAAAGAATCATTCTCAAAAATAACACTTTTGGCCAACTCGTCCGCAAGGTCATTGTAGGTATCACCGGAATGACCCTTCACCTTTTCAAAACGAATGGACAAAAGTCCCTGCAGGGAATCAAAGTATGCTTTATATGCTTTGGTTCCCTCTTTATTTGTCTTCCATTCTCCCGTACACCAGGAAGCAATTCCCTGATAGTCATGAACAATCGTGAGTTTCAAGACTCCACGCCGGACTGCCTCCTCCATAGCCATACGGGCGCCTAAAATCTCTCCCGCCACATTCCGCATCGATGCCAGTTCTTCATCCTCTCCCTTTTTGCAAAAATTCTTTTGAGTACCTTCATAAAAGAAAACCACACCACAGCTGTACTCACCGGTATCAACATTGTAACTTCCATCCACATAGGCAAGAGCCTCCCCCTCTTCCAGTGTTCTGCCAGGCTCATTATCTACATCTGTAGTGCCCTTGTTTTCCGTCGTTTCCATCCCCATAAAAAGCTTCGCTTCCTCCTCCGTGGCAAAGCCTTTAAACACAGCACCCGACACTCCTTCCGTCTGGCTTTTACACTCCTCCCAGGTCCGGTAAATGCCGGGTGTTTTACCCACCTTTACAGCATAAAAATTTTTCTTAGCCATGATTTCCTCCAATCCTAAGCTGCTCAACTTCCACTTCTGTCAGTCTGCGATATGTCCCCGGAGCCAGCGATTCATCCAGATACACACCGGCAAAGACTGTTCGTTTCAGTCCCGTCACACGAGTTCCTTCCACCGCAAACATCCGTTTCACCTGATGAAATTTGCCTTCCGAGATAGTAAGTCTTGCCCGCCCCGGTGCCACAAGTTCCAGTCTGGCCGTCTTCGTAATTCGCCGTTCCCCGATATCCAATCCCCCGGCAAAATCTTCCACTGCCGTTTTTGGCAGTTCTCCTTCGTAATCTACCTCATATACCTTATCCACATGATGCGCCGGAGACAAAAGTCGATGAGCCAGTGCCCCGTCATCTGTGAGAATCAACAGGCCTTCCGTATCTTTATCCAGCCGTCCCATGGGAAAAATTTCCCGCTTGACTTCCGGCATCAAATCCAACACCGTTTTGTCGCGGGCATCTTTTGTTGCCGTAATGACCCCCGCCGGTTTATTCATCATATAGTACACAAATTCTTCTGCCTGTACCTCACTGCCATTCAGTAGAATCTGCTGACCTGTCTCCACATGTTCGCTCTCAGACTTCACCACACTCCCGTCCACCTGCACGACACCGCGGCGCACTGCCTGTCTCGCCTCTTTCCGAGTCATCCCCGCATAAGAAGACAAATATTTATCCAGCCTCATGTTCTCACCCCTTCTCTCACCGGAACCCTGCATTCCGCATATAATAGAACAAAATCACACAAAAGGAGCATTTCCATGCCAATCCGTGTATTTGTCGACCAGGGACATAACCCCTATGGATTCAACGCCGGAGCCGAGGGCTTTGGGCTCCGGGAACAGGATATTACCTATATCGTGGGCGTCTATCTTGCCAACATTCTCAATGCAGATCCCCGTTTCACGGCAATCACATCCAGGCAAAATCCCGAGGAAATCCTTGGTTACGACACCAACTCCAGCCTGCGTACACGTACCGAGATGGCAAACCAGTGGGGTGCTGATTATTTCCTCAGCATCCATGTCAACGCCAATGTCAATCCCGCCATCAACGGCACGGAAGCCTATGTCCACACCCTCAACTCTCCCTCCTACTATCTGGGAACCGATATTGTGGCCGAAATCGTGCGTCGTCTGGGAACAAAAAACAATGGCGTATACGCCCGCCCCTCCTTATATGTATTACGGCGGACCAATATGCCCGCCGTACTCATTGAACTTGCTTATATTTCCAACGAAGAAGATGCCATTCTTCTGGCCAATGAACCCTATCAGTTCGCCTACGCAATCTATGTGGGACTGCTGAACTACCTGGGACTTCCCCAGATTGCACTTGACTAATCACTACCATACGAAAAAGAAGAACAATAGCACCACAATACCGAGGATAATTCGATAATATCCAAATGCCTTGAAATCGTGCTTGCGTATATAACTCATCAGATAGCGAATTACGAACAGGGAAACAAAGAATGCCACTGCCATACCCGTCAGCAGAGTAACATACCCCATAGCACCAAATCCAAGTCCACTCTTAACTATTTTCAAAAGGCTGGCACCAAACATCACAGGAATCGCCAGATAGAAAGTAAACTCCGCCGCAGCACCACGTGACACCCCTAACAAAAGTGCACCAATAATTGTTGCCCCGGATCGGGATGTTCCGGGAACCACCGCCGCAAGCAACTGAAAAATACCAATGATAAGGGCTGTATCGTAGCCAATCTCAGCCACAGAACCGATAATTGGTCTTTTGCCCTTATTCCAGTTCTCCACGATAATAAAAAGAATACCGTATATAATCAGTGCTCCTGCCACCACATATTCATTATAAAATACTTCATCAATCAAATCATCAAACAATACTCCTACAATGGCTGCCGGCAGACAAGCCACAATGATTTTGAACCACATCTGCATAATTTTCCAATTAACCACAGTCTCTGACTTTTCTCTTTTGCGAAAACGGAAGGGCCAAATACGCTCCCAGAACAAAAGAACAACCGCCAGAATCGCACCCAGCTGCACAACCACAAGAAACATTTCACTAAAATCTTCATTTTGGAAATTCAAAAATTTCTCCACCAGTATCATATGTCCGGTACTGCTCACCGGAAGCCACTCTGTAATACCTTCTACAATTCCCCAGACTACCGCCACAAAAATATCAAAGATTCCCATGTTCATCCTCCCGATTGTTTCTATATTTTTACTTATCTACCGACCAATATATTATCACATCCGGACGTTCAAAACAATCATAAGTTGCAAAATGGGCAAAAATATTGTAAAATGATAAAGTATGTTTTCAAAAAGAAAAAAAGGAACGAGACTATGTATCAATGGTTAAAAAAACACATTGATCCAATCTGTCCACTCTTTGCGATTGTTCCACTGCTTGCCTGCTTTGGGCTCAACATGCTTGTATACAGTGGAACCATGGTATTGTGTGCAGACTGGTATCATTACGACCTTACCACGGCTTTGGACCGGGCGGTTCCCCTCGTATCGGAATGGATGTATATTTACTTTGGATGCTATCTCTTCTGGATTGCAAACTACATTTTGGTAGCAAGAATCAACCGGGACAATCCGAAAACCTTTTACCGCTTTGTTGTGACAGACATGCTTTCGCGGGTAATATGTGGTGTATTTTTCATCGCATTTCCAACCACCAATATTCGTCCGGAAGTAACAGGAGAGGGATTCAGTGTCTGGTTGCTGCGTTTTCTGTACCATGTTGACCAACCAACAAATCTGTTTCCGTCGATTCACTGTCTGGTCAGCTGGCTCTGCTACACCGGAATCCGGGGGAGAAAAGAGATGCCCGCATGGTACCGGGCTTTCTCCTGCATTTTTGCTTTGTTAGTTGTTTTGTCAACACAGTTTACGAAACAACACTATATCGCTGATGCTATTGCCGGCATTGCACTGGCAGAAATACTGTTTCAGATAAATAAAAGAACCTCCTGGTATCGTGTGGTACAGCGGTTCTTCACATGGATTAATGGTAAACTATTCATCTGGTTAAAAGGAGTACCTCGTGAGCAAGAAAGCTAGAAAAAATCTTTTGAATGCTCTTTTTCTGGTTGCCCTACTGGCACTAACTGTCTGGGCTGTATTTAAAGACCAGGACTTTGGAGTCATTCTTCACACACTGACAGGAATTGCACCGATTTTTCTCATCACCGGTTTTTTACTGGTGATTGTATATGTGTGCAGCGAGTCTGTCATTATCAAATATCTGCTGGCTACGGTGCAGTTCAAAGTACCACTTATAAACTGTATCCGATACTCCTTTGTTGGTTTTTTCTACAGCTGTATCACGCCATCCGCCACAGGTGGACAGCCGATGCAGATTTACTATATGAAAAAACAGAATATTGATATTCCGACAGCAACCATCATATTGATGTTAGTAACCATCGAATACAAATTTGTCCTTGTCTTTATCGGACTGGCTGTTGTCCTCTTTGGACAGGGACTGGTTCAGACCCTGACTGCTGAAGTTCAGTTCTTTCTGTATCTCGGCATAGCTCTGAATGTTTTTTGTGTTGGATTCATGAGCCTGCTTGTATTTCTTCCCGGCACGGCCAAATTCCTTATTACCAAAGGTTTTTCCCTGCTGAAGAAACTACACCTCATGAAAGAAAAAAATAACCGTACCGAACGATTGGAACAGTCCATGGAAGCCTACAAGGGAGCATCCAAATTTCTCCGGGAAAACAAACTGGTCATTTTCAATACGACCATAATTTCCTTTTTGCAGCGCTTCTTCCTGTTCTCCATCACCTATGTGGTCTATGTCAGCTTTGGATTGAGTGCGGAGACGTTTTTTACCATTACGATTCTCCAGTCCATCATCTCCATTGCCGTGGATATGCTGCCACTTCCAGGTGGTATGGGCATCAGTGAAGGTCTGTATCTGCGGATTTTCACGCCAATTTTCGGAGGCGCATCTATGGCTACGGCATCTCTGCTTGTTAGCCGTGGGTTCAGTTATTATATATTGGTTATTGTCAGTGGTATTGTATCGTTCATCACTCACTTAACTGTCACAGGTGAGAACGATAAACAAGAATAGAAGAAAAGAGGAGAACTATGATTGGATTTTATAATTATTCAGTAATCGTAACCTACATAGGCGTAGCCCTGTCTGTCGTCGGCATGTCACTTGCCAGTACAGGAAATTTTAAATATGCCATTCTTTGCCTGGCTCTTGCCGGTGCCTGCGATACCTTTGATGGAAAAATCGCCAGAGCCATGAAGAACCGAACCAGAGAAATGGAAATTTT
>JALENH010000162.1 GCA_022767895.1 Eubacterium sp. | reverse complement strand
TTTTTCTGTTGTAACACCAGAGGCAGAAATCGTATCTACAATCTAATTTAAAAACGGTGCCGGAATTTGTGCCTGGCACCGCTTTCTAACGCTCCAACGATTCAATTATTCTACATCATTTCATGCAAGTGATGATATTTTTCTTTGGTTGCCATCCCGCCCCGTATATGTCGCTCGGATTTGTTAATGTCAAGAATTTTGCGTGCTTTCGCTGCCAGACTCGGATTTATTTCTTCCATCCGTTCCGTGACATCTTTATGTACCGTTGTCGTTTACTAGAACGGTTTCTTCCAGCCCCAAATCCCCAAACAGACGCAAGTATATATCCACATTTCCGTCATGGTCTACTTCTATTTTTTGGATGATACGCTTTAGCTGTGTGTTTGTCATTTCGTGTAAATCAGCAATATCCTCTATTTCTTTAAAAGTATTATTTAGTATGGTTTCTAACTGTTCCCCCTTTGTCATATGATAAGACACAATTTTCAACTCGTTTTCTAATCGTTCAATCTCTTTTCTCATACCACCAATTTTCTCATTTAATTCTTCTCTAGAAATCAAATCATCTGTATACATATCCATGTATTTTTCTCTAGCCTTCCGCAATTTTGCAAGTTGTGAATTGAGTTCTTTTTCGTACTCCACATTTTCATCTTTTGCTTTATAAACACGCTGAAACTCTTTTACAACGTGTTTAATCACCTTTTTTTTCTGTCCTAAAATGTTCTTAAAATAGTCCTGTAATACTTCAATAAGTTCTTCTTCATCTACTGTAATTGCATTCGGACAACTATTTGCACCTCTGCCATTATGACCCGAGCAAACCCATCGCACATAAGTGTTTTTGTATGTGCGTACCGTCCTACGGAAAGACCAGCCACAGTCCTTGCACTTTATCAAAGTTGAGAAAAGGTGCTTATTGCTTTGTCTCTCATGTTTCACATTAAAAGCATTATGACGACTTTTCAAGATTTTCTGTGCTTTATCAAAAGTTTCATCATCAATTATACGAATTTCTGGACGTTCTGTAACAAGCCATTCATCCTCTTTCTTGCTTTTTCTTTGTCCTGTCAAGAAATCACTTACTTCTTCTTTTCCATTAATGATTTTGCCCGTATATATTTCATTGGTAAGAATACGACAAGTTGCATTTTGACTCCAATTGCAATTGCGTTTGGTTTTTATGCCTTTTTCGTTGAGCATATTGGCAATCTTAGCCGCACCATATCCATCTTCTGTATACCACTTATAAATCTGGCGAACTACTTTCGCTTCTTTTTCATTGATGGTAAGATTGAAATAGTCACCTATTGTCTTATCGTAACCATAAACAATATTGGGAACTCGTCCTTTTTCTGCGTTTACTTTTTTTCCGAACTTAATTCGCTTAGACGTATTTGCACTTTCTTCCTGTGCCAATGCTCCGAAAATAGTCAATACAAACTCACTATTCCCCATGCTTGTCATGTTAGCAGTAAGGAACTGGGTTTCGATGCCAAGTGCTTTCAGTTTGCGGACACTCTGTAATAAATCAACCGTATTTCTTGCAAAACGCGAAATATCTTTTACAACCACCATATCAAACAACCCAGTCTCGGCATCTACCAGCATTTGCTGAAATTCCTTCCTCTTTTTGATTTTCGTGCCAGAAATACCTTCATCTGCATATAATTTCACTAAAGTATCTCCAGTTCGCATAGCATACTCTGTAAAAAACTCTTTCTGTGCTTCTAAACTATTAAGCTGGTCTTCTTTCTCTGTGGAGACTCGACAATATGCAACTATATTCATACAATCAAACCTTTCTGTTATCTTAACATCATTCCGTTACTTCTTTTATTATACTTTATCGAAATAAAAAAGTAAACAAATAATTAGAACATCCAACACATTCATGCTGGATGTTCTGCTATGTACTCCTTATTGTTTAAGGGTTTTGGAGAATCCTCTCTTATTGCTCTTTCAACTTTATCCTCATTAGCTTCTAGAAACACTTTATATAACAATTCGGCGGTTTCTTCCACTGTATTCGGATTATGAAAACGATAGTTTAATTTACGCTTTTTCAAAGTGGAATCTCCACCTCCTTCTTATCGGTTTATTCCATACTATGAGAATGATTTTCAGGATATGCCTACCAAACCTTTTGATTTAATGTTACGCCAATACTTCATAAGGGAATAAATCTGGATAATCAAATAAATCTGTATACTCTTTTATCAAAGGAACAATATCCTTTACCATTTTACAAGTAATTTCAACTTTTTCTACATCCAGCATTAGTCGATTTCGAATGCCAATCCCCACATGTGCATCTTCTTTGCTAAGACTTATCATAAATATTTTATGAGTTTCTTCGCCATAGACGTCGCAATATTCGATACCATAATCTTGCAGAACAAAATATTCCTCAATACCATCAGTGAACTGTTCCAACACTGGTAAACTCAACAAAAGGTCATCTTGTAAAAAACGCTTGCCAAAACAACAATCTATCGATTTAAAGATACATTCATTCTTTTGAATAGATTCGGCTAATCTATCAGCAATATAGCCAATCGATAATTCGCGCACCACTTCTTTGTACGCATCGTGAAAATAATCAAAATATTCTTTCAAATCGAAGTTTAAAGTTTCATTGTTTTTAGTATTCTTATCCATAAAAATACCACCTTTCTTATTATTTATTTAGAACAAATTACGTTCCATGTTTTTATTAAAACATACCTTTTTCAGCTATAAAGCCGTTTTTATGGGAAGTTTGTTGCAGTTTCTGGGAATATGCCCATTCATTAAATATTGAATGGGCAATTCTTCAATTCCTCTGGCGATGGTTCATAAAAACCCTCATCACGATTGAGATATTCTTGCACGGAATGATATACAATCATTTCATCCTTTGCTTTATAGTGTCTGACTTCGTGTATCCTTCTCAGAAATGCTTGCCATGATTCATCATCTTCCTTCTGGAGTTCAGCATACTGCTTTTCCAATGCCCAGTTGGAAACTATATACACAGTGTTGTAGCAAGCATACTTGTTACTGTATCTAGCTGGTAATTCAATGGGGTATATATCACAGTAGGTCAACATATCCTTCAACCGAAGAGAATTACGGAACTCATCAAAGCAGATAACAGGCTGGCAGTTATAGCCATCAAAGGGATGGTCATAGTCTGTAACACGGTATACATCTGCACATCCATGTTCGTCTAATATGCCACTTGTCTTTCCTGTACCAGTCAATCCGTATATATAAATAACTTTAAGTCCAACTCGACGAGTCTCTTTGTACTGTTCCGTCAAAATCGTAGTGCGAACCTTATCTATCTTATCGATATTAAGTATATAGTCTTGATTGATGGCAATAATCTCTGCATTTGTTTTTCCCTCCACAATCATCTGGTACAATTCAGACATATCATTGCGTAGCCCTTTGCTATCAGGCGGTCTGATTCCATATTCCTCAAAACTACCTTCAATGACGGTTTCATGCTTATCTGTATCTTCCCATTTTCCAGACTTTTTGATATAAGAAATGTTTTGGCTCACTGTACCTTTGGCTATTTCAATATGGGCATCTGAAAAATTTCTTTTTACCGTCGAAAACCGCACTCTTGAGTCAAAGGTGGCAAGTATATGAGTATGAAAACAACTACCTTGTTCGTCAGCCATGCAACAATAAGCAAAAGTTTTGAAGTTATCTCTCAACTGTTCGAATATCTTTTTATGTGTCCAGCCTTTTTCAAGCGGATTGTTGATTGTAAGTTGAAATTTAGTGGACTGAGGGTCTTTTTTCATGGAATTTGACATAGCAAAGCCCCCTTTCTATCTTTATTGTGCAGTTTGTGCAGTTTGTGCACTAGTAGTGAACAGCGTCTAAAGCCTTGTTTTTATGTACTTTGTAAGGGTTTGTACACACCGCGGTAATACTTCCGCGGTGTGCTGGCTGAGGGTTTCACATTCCCTTGCAAAAGCGAAACCCGATGGGGAAGTTCCTTCCCCATCTAGGCTTTCCCTTTTCCTACGGTCATAAATGAAACCACAACAGCCATAACAAAATGCCAAAGAAATAATATCCATATTATGTAATCTGTAAATACATTTTCACTTTAATATAAGGTGAATCAACCGAATCAGAGACACAAACAATGTCATACTTCCAAAAACGCATAAATATCATTTGATATAAATGTGCTTCATCTACCCTCGCTTGAGCATCAAAATCTAATAGTTCCTTTTCGTTTCCAGAATAAAAAGACTTTTCAGACAGAATATTGCGCTCAAAATCTTTTTGACGGTAAAATTCATCCCTCATCAACTGTGCTTCATTACGGAGTCGTTCTATGCGCCCTTGAATCTCATTGCGTAATGCGATGAGTTGAGCGGGGCGTAACTCTTTGGATGCATCATCCTTTGGAATCCTAATCTCGATAGAATTATCACCACAAAATTCCTCCGGAAAACTATGCGTTGATAGAGAGTTCTTGATATTGTATTCTTGTGGCATATTTGCTAAAACATCAACGAACTCTTTACTACAAACAGCAAGTATTCTTTTTCTTTCATATTCCTTCTGTCTATTCTGTTCTTCCAGTGCTTTCCTGTTTTTTTCCTCTATGAATTCCTTAATAATGCTTTTCAATCTATTCATTGTATTCTCCTTTCTATGATGAGAGCATTTCTGAGAGCGAGCGATAAATCTCGCTCTCAACTAATGCCCTTTAACAATAAAGTTACTCTTTTACAATTGAAGCAGTAGGAGCTTCAATTGTCACTTGTGCCTTTCCATATTCGACCTTCCATGGATAAACAATAGTTTCATCAGTTGGTATTATCAGATAGATTTCTTTATCTGATTTATTAACTTCTTCACTAGTTAAGCTGATGCACTTGGGAATCTTGATGTTAAGAACATCGTAATTGTCGGGGTCAATACATCTGAGCGTAAACCCAATGCATTCATCGGTTCTCTTATTTTGATTATCGTATCTAAAATTCTCCTTAAGTCCTTTTACAATAAATTCCGTGGAAGATGTGAAATCGGATAAAGGTTTTGAAAATTTAACTGATTGTACCTCATTGTTATCTATTTGTCTTAACATATTACCGCCCTCCTTTCCTATATGCTGAGATTATGTAAAAGGGAATATCCCTTTTGCTATC
>JALENH010000230.1 GCA_022767895.1 Eubacterium sp. | reverse complement strand
AAGGCGAGCATGGCTCATGCCGTTGCAACTCATTGCGTATCTCATCTCTTTCAAACAATCGCACCATTTCGAAATGGAAATGGAGGAAAGAATATGACAAAACCAACACTAGAACAGGTTCAACAATTGGCAACCGGCTATGACATTGTTCCCATCCAGGAAGAAATTTTTGCGGATATGGTAACACCAATTCAGTTGTTACGAAAAATTGCCGCAAGCAAGAAGAATTATTATCTTCTGGAAAGTATTGAGGGCGGAGAAAAATGGGGGCGTTATTCGTTCCTTGGCTATGATCCGATTATGCGGGTATCCTGCAGGGAGGATGAAGTCAAAATTCAGAAAAAGCAGGGAACGGAGATTGTAAAGACCAGAGATTCCCTACAGGTAATCCGGGATATTTTGAAAGAATATAAGGCACCGAAAGTTGAAGGAATGCCGCCCTTTGCCGGAGGATTTGTCGGATATTTTGCCTATGCGATGATGGCTCACGCTGAGCCGAAACTTAAAATCAAACGAGGAGAGTTTGAGGACTATGATTTGATGTTGTTTGATAAAGTGATTGCCTATGATCATCTCAAACAGAAAATCATCCTTGTTGTCAATGTGAGGACAGAGGGAGATATCGCACAGAATTATGCCAAAGCAAAGGCAGATATCAAAGGTATTATTTCCCTGATTCGGGATCATACACCGATTCAGGAAGGACCCATTTATGACAAAGTTGATTTTCACTGCAATGTAACGAAGGAAGAATATACCGAAATTGTTGAAAAGACAAGAGAGTATATTTTTGACGGTGATATTTTCCAGGCGGTACTGTCACGGTGCTTTGTCAGTGATTATGAGGGCAGTCTCATCAATCCGTACCGGGTGTTGCGAACAACCAATCCATCTCCTTATATGGTATATATGAATCTGGAGGATGTGGAAATTATGAGTACCTCTCCGGAGACGCTGGTGCGGTTGCAGGATGGCCGTCTGGTCACATTCCCGGTAGCCGGCTCCCGGCCGAGAGGGAAGGATGAAGCAGAAGATGAGGCACTGATTGAAGATTTGATGGCAGATGCCAAAGAGCTTTCCGAGCACAATATGTTAGTGGATTTGGGAAGAAATGATTTGGGGCGGATTTCTGATTTTGGTTCCGTTGAGGTGACAAAGTATCAGATGATTCATAAATATTCCAAAATCATGCACATCTGTTCCCAGGTAGAAGGTAATATCCGAAAGGATAAGGATGCACTGGATGCCATCCAATCGGTTCTGCCGGCAGGGACATTGTCCGGAGCTCCGAAAATCCGTGCCTGTGAAATTATCGACGAACTGGAGCCGGAACCGAGAGGAATCTATGGGGGTGCTCTGGGTTACATTGATTTCAGTGGCAATCTGGATACCTGTATTGCCATCCGCATGGCTGTGAAGAAAAAGAATAAGGTGTATGTTCAGGCGGGCGGTGGAATTGTGGCAGACAGTAAGCCGGACATGGAATATGAAGAATCTGCCAACAAAGCAAAGGCGGTTATGCTTGCTATCGAAAATGCAAAGGAGGCGCTGGAACCATGATACTTTTGATTGATAATTATGACAGCTTTTCCTACAATCTGGTTCAGTTGTTTGGAACGCTGGAGCCGGATATTCAGGTGATTCGAAACGATGAGATGACGGTGGAGGAAATCAGGCAGAAAAAGCCGGACCATATCATCTTGTCACCGGGTCCCGGTTATCCAAAGGATGCCGGAATTTGTGAAGAGGTGGTCAGGCAACTTCAGGGAGAGATTCCGATTCTTGGTGTCTGTCTGGGACATCAGGGGATTTGTGAGGTATACGGAGCAAAGATTTGCCATGCCAAACAGTTGATGCATGGTAAACAAAGCCTCGTAACCATCGATACTTCGAAACCGATTTTTGAGGGGCTGCCGAAGCAGATAAAGGTAGCAAGATATCATTCTCTCATTGCCGATTTGGCAACGATGCCGGAGGAGTTGGAAGTAATAGCGAAGGATGACAATGACGAGGTAATGGCGGTGAAGCACCGGGATTATGACGTATACGGCCTTCAGTTTCATCCGGAATCCATTCTGACACCGGAAGGCATGACTATGATAGAAAATTTTTTGAAAATAAAATATTAAATAAAAAGG
>JALENH010000229.1 GCA_022767895.1 Eubacterium sp. | reverse complement strand
GGAAAAGTCACACCGGCACCGACGTCCCAGAACGGTGATGCCCAGAAGGTTACCCCTACACCTGTGGTGACGGGAACACCAACAGCGACACCGACAGCAACGCCAACGGCAACCCCAACGCCGACGCCGGTACCGGATGGGACAAGTACACTGATGCGCAAGCCATTTGCTGAGCAGGGATATGTTGGGCAGACGCTATCAGAACTTCCGATTCAAAGCGGTAGCATACAGGACAGCAACGGTGCAGAGATTAAGGGGACCTATGAGTGGGAAGAACCGGATACTGCACTGACTGAGATGGGGAAATCCCACCACAATGCCAAATTTGTGCCGTCAGACAGTTCTTTTGAGAGTATTGAGCATATTTCTCTGCCGGTACACGCAACGAAGAATCAGCTAACCATCACAACAAGACCGAGGGCCGGTGCAGTCACAACAGGGAAAAAACTGGGGCAAATTGCTTTGACAGGTGGAAAGGTAGTAGATGCCGAGGGAAATGTTGTGCCAGGGGAATTTGCCTGGGCAGACGAGAATATTGTTGTAAAGACACCAGGAACAATGAAGTATATGGTTGTATTTACTCCTACGGACAACACAACGTATCGCCAGGAGAGCATTTATCTTTCGGTTAAGGTGACAGGGGAAGAAGTGGTCGAAAATCTCCCGGAGAAAGAGCTGAACTTGCAGGGGGGCACATGGAGGAATGAAGTTGCTTACGGCAGGCAATTCGATGGTACATTTTACAACCTGACACCATATATTTCGGGAGTAGATTTGTCTGAATATACGTCATTGACTGTGACAACAAATGTATATGACAAGTCGGGTAATGAAATTACGGATACCGGCTCTACATTGGTCGCATTTAAGATTGCAAATAGGAACAATGACTGGACTGGGTTTTCTGATGCTTTTGTAAATCGGACAGGAAAAATGTCTCTCAGTGGTTACGAGGGGGGAGATTTATATCTTGTTGTGCAAAATATGCAGGCAGATGTAGCGTATATAGAGGTTGTATCCATCACCTTGAAACAGGAAGAACTAACCAACGTTAAAGATGGCAGTTCGTTGAAGCTGGCATATGGTGACACGTTCGGTAAGGTTGGAAATGCACTTGTGTGGTATCAGATGAATAATGCAAGCTGCAAGGAATTTGTTTCGACTCAATATAACTCCATAACCATGGGAAATGAGATGAAACCGGACAATATCCTGAAAAACGAATTTGTGGATAGTAATCCGGCTGGTTATGTAGATACATCCAAATTCATTTATGAATACAAAGACACGAAGTATCCTCAGATTAATACGGATTCTATTGATTCCTATATAGAAACAGCCTATAAGCAGGGGATGAAGATGCGCTATCATGTATTTGTTTGGCACAATCAGACGCCACAATGGTTTTTTAAAGAGGATTATGATCAAAAAGGAGCTTATGTCTCTCCGGAAGTGATGAATGGACGTTTGGAATATTTGATTCGAAATGTGATGACACATATTTATTCTTATCAGAATGCAGAGGGCGTTTATGTTGGCCGTGAGGTTATTGATAACTGGGATATGGCCAATGAATACTTACATAACTATGATGGTGGAAAGCGTAGCAACTGGGATCAGATTTATTATCCGGATTATGAGTACAATAAAAATAAACATAGCGGAATTTTGACACCGGTTTATATTAAGAGAGCCTTTGCAATCGGACATTCGGTTTTGGAGGATTTTGGACTCACAGACAAAGTCAGTTTGATGTACAACGACTTCAATACATATGAAGAAGCCAGAAATATTGTAAAAATGATTAACTACTTTAATACAAAGGATGACAATAATCCAGAAGGGGAGATTATCTGTGACGGGGTAGGAATGCAGACACATCTGGATATCGGATATCCGACCATTCCATCCATTGGTACGAATGCTATTGATGTATTTAAGGAAGCCGGCTTTGAAATTCAGTTGACGGAAATGGATATGACGGATAAGGCACAGACGGAATTAACTCAGGAAAAGCAGATTAATTGCTGGTATAATCTAATGATGTTACTGCTGACAGAAAAGGACAGCGGAGCAAAGATTACCGGTATTGTCTGGTGGGGGCCAAGTGACAATCATTCCTGGAGGAGCGAAGGTGTGCCGCTTCTGTTCAGTGAATATTGGAGAGCGAAGGAACATTATTTCCAGGTAATAGACGCTGCATCCTGGTATAACTACGGAGATACCGAGTGGAAAATAGTCTTATAATGATATTCGTTCACCTGAAATTGTTGTGCAATAAAAAACAATTACATGTCATAGGTTAATTAAATAAGGAAAAACTAGGAGCACTCTCAGGTGGAAATCTGGGAGTGTTTTTGGTATAATTGAAACATAAGTAATCATTTGAAGAAAATTAAGAGAAAAGAGGCAGAACAATGAAACTAGAGAAAAAGTATGTTTACTTATGTGCACTTGTACTTGTAGTGTCCCTCATCCTTGGAAATATAACGATACTTCCGGCGGGACAAAAGGCAGAAGCAGCACAAACCGCAGGGGAAACCCCGGAACCGGCTCCTACTTCGACACCGACAGCGGCGTCAACAGAGGTACCAACAGCCGTACCCACGGTAACAGCAACGCCGACCCCACCACCTACGTTAAGAAAGGTGTCGGGCGTAAAGCTGGTCCGTTATTCGACCAATACCGTAAAGGTTTCCTGGAAGAAACACAAAAAGGCAAAATATTATCGGGTATACTTTTCACAGAAAAAAGAGGGAAAGTACCATTTTACAGGTGTGACCCAAAAGACGCACTTCCTTGTAAAAAAATTAAAAAATAAGAAAACCTACTACTTTTATGTGCAGGCTTGTGCCAAAAAGAAAGCATCTCTTTCAGACAGCCAGCCATCGAAGAAAGTTCATTTGACAATGAAAACGTACAGGCGTAAAATTATCTTTGCCGGAGATTCTATCTGCGAGGGCATCGGTTATGGACAGGCATATCCTAAGATGCATTCCAGTGCCCTGAAAAAGACGGTTGCATACCGTGGTCTCAACACGGTTACGTTCCATACCAAGAGGATCTTTGGGGGAAGGACCGGTTTGCAGAAGCTGATTGCACAAAGGCCGTATCGGGTTTATATGATGTTGGGAATGAATGAGATTCATTACCGGCCTGCCAGTCAGATGATTGCTGAGTACAAAGACATGATTCAGGCAATTCAACAGTCGTGTCCGTCGACTGATATTGTTCTTTGCGCTGTATCGCCGGTTACCAGAGCGGAGCGGGCAAGGCATCCCGGTATGAGACAGATTCCGATTTTTAATAAAAAGTTGAAGAAACTGGCGAAAAAGCTGGGAGTTCGATATTTTGACTACACAGCCTTTTTGAAAGATTCCGGTGGATATTTGAAAGCGCAGTATGCATCCGGAGACGGATATCACTGGAAACCGGCAGCGTATGTGAAATTTGGGACAATCACAGGAAAATTTGACAAAGAATTAGATTCGTAATGAGAGGAGTTTACTTATGAAAACAGTACGTAAAATAATCAGTTTGGTTTTGGCATTGGCATTGTTGGGGGGAATATCGGCGCCGCTCATGATAAAAGCAAAAACAGAGGAAAAAGCAGAAACAGACTGCAAGACTCTTTGCGGTGCAGCGTTAAAAGCCACCGGAGGCAGCAAAAAACTCAAATATTCTTCTGCCAGTGCCATGGATTTTGGTGCACTTTCTTCCTCGGCGAGAAAGAAAGTGAAAAGTATCCAGTATGTCTGTGATGCGAAGGAAGTTTACAGTCTTTGTGTTATGACCACAAAAAATACTGCCGATGCGAAAAGCTTGTTGAATACCCTGAAAAAATATAAGAAAAGAAACTGTAGTAGCAATTATCTCAGTGATTATTCTGCGACAGAACGTAAAGTGTTTAAAAATGCAGTCTGTGGGAGAAAGGGAACTTGTGTCTGGTAAATTTCCATGTCGCCCAAAAAGGGGAACAATACGAAGGGCCAGACGGCACTAAAGAAAAAGTTGTAGAGGGAGTTTAATTCATGGTTTTTAGCAGTTTACTGTTTTTATTCCGGTTTCTTCCGGCAGTACTTCTTGCCTATTACATACTGCCGCGACGTTGCCGTAATCTGGTGCTATTTCTTGCCAGTCTTGTTTTCTACGCGTGGGGAGAACCGGTTTATGTTGTGCTGATTTTACTTTCCACTCTGGTGGATTATTGTGCAGGAAGAACGGTATCACATTGTAAAGAAAAGGGGCAGAAAAAGGGGGCGGCGGCAGCCGTCCTGTTTTCCGCCATAATAAATTTGGCTTTGCTAGGGTTTTTCAAATATGGAGATTTCTTTCTTCAGATTGTGCATCGCCTGACAGGACTGGCAGTTCCGGAACTGAATCTGGCACTGCCTATCGGTATTTCTTTTTATACCTTCCAGACCATGTCTTACACCATTGATGTTTACCGCGGCGATGCCAAAGTTCAGGAAAATCTGATTACCTTTGGAGCGTACGTGTCTTTATTTCCGCAGCTTATCGCGGGTCCAATCATACGTTACAAGGATGTGGCATTGCAACTGGAGAAACGGAAGGAGACTCTGGACCATTTTTGCCAGGGGATTTTTCGGTTTATGGTTGGTCTGGGGAAAAAGGTGCTGATTGCTAATCAGGTGGGGATGTTGTGGGATGAAATTGCCGGGATGAGTTCCGGGGAACTGACGACGGCTACAGCATGGCTGGGTGTTCTGGCTTTTACCCTGCAGATTTATTTTGACTTCTCCGGCTATTCGGATATGGCCATCGGACTGGGAGCTATGTTTGGTTTCTCTTTTCCGGAAAATTTCAATTATCCCTATGAATCAAAAAGTATCACCGAGTTCTGGAGACGTTGGCACATTTCTCTGGGAACGTGGTTCCGGGAATACGTGTACATTCCTCTGGGAGGCAACCGTAAGGGGATTGCCCGGCAGATGATCAATCTTGCCATTGTCTGGTTCCTTACGGGCTTGTGGCATGGAGCGCATTTGAGTTTTGTGATGTGGGGACTCTATTATGGTGTACTGGTTGTTCTTGAAAAAATACTCTGGAAACCGGTTCTTGAGAAGCTGCCTTCCGTTCTTCGGCACATTTACACATTTGTTTTTGTTATGATTGGTTGGAGTCTGTTCTCCTGTCAGGATATGGCGGACCGTAGCGGTTTTCTGAAAGCAATGTTTTTTCAGGCGGGTGGCGGTCTGGCGAACCAGCAGACAATGTATCTGCTGCTTTCCCATCTGTGCCTTCTTTTGATTGCGCTGATTGGCTCTCTGTCTTTATTGAAACGGTTTATGAACAGCCGGCTTTTCCCGGAGAACACGGCACGACGGGAGATGGCATGTATGGTCTGGATGGTTGTCCTGTTTGTGGCCTGTGTGGCCATGCTTGTCAATTCGTCCTATAATCCGTTCCTGTATTTTCGGTTTTAATAGAAGGAGGTCTGGCTATGAAAAAAATAAGAATTATTATGCTGCTTGTCTTCTGTGTGATGTTAACGGGTGGCGCCCTTGCCACATGGCTTGTGCCGGACCGGGAATATTCGGCCCTGGAAAACAGAGAGTTGGCACAGAGTCCGGAATTTTCCGGGAGGGAATTTTTGAAAGGGGAGTATCAAACAGCGTACGAGTCTTATCTGAATGACCAGTTTCCCATGCGTGACCGATGGGTGGATGTGGCAGTCAGATTGCAGTCTGCCGCCGGTAGGAAAGATATCAATGATGTTTATCTTGGCACGGAAGGGTATCTGTTGGAAAAGAATGAGGAAAAGGATTGCGATTCCGGACAGGTGGAGGAAAATATAGAGACGTTATCGTCCTTTCTGAATGACATGACACAGACCTATGGGGACAAACATGTCAGCTGTCTGATGATTCCGTCGAAAACACTGGCACTTTCCAATCGGCTTCCTGCTTTTGCCAAACTGTCGGAGCGAAAGGAGATAATCAACTCCCTAAAAGAGAAACTTTCCCATCCGAATGAATTGATGGATTTGCTGGAACCCTTACAAAAACACCAGAATGAATATATTTATTACCGCACCGACCACCACTGGACCACTCTGGGGGCGTATTATGCCTATCAGTCATGGGCGGAGAAGAGGGGCCAGGCAACACCGAGACCTTTGAAACATTATCGTCAGGAAACCATTTTTACAGATTTTTACGGAACAACCTACAACAAGGTGCACCTTCCTGTGCCGGCGGATGAGGTTACATTATTCCACAGCCCGGCAGAGAAGGGAATCGAGGTAAGTAGAGATGATGAGGATGAGGAGGCAGACACACTCTATTTTCCTAAGGAGACTTCTAATATTGGATGTAACCGTTATGATGTCTTCCTTTCCGGGAACACGTTTAAAATCGAAATCAATACAAAGGCAAAGACCGGCAGGACGCTGTTGCTAGTGAAAGATTCTTTTGCCAATTGTTTTGTCCCGTTTTTGACAGAGGATTATGACCGGATTGTCATGATTGATTACCGGTATGGGAAAATCCCCATGGGAACTATACTTTCCGAATATTCTGATATTACAGATGTACTTGTGATGTTTAATACCGACAAATTTATGGAAAATACGAAACTTGGCAAACTGGCGCAGACGGAGAAGAAGGAGCAGACGATGCAGGCTTTTGATCCGGAGGAATTCCTTGGTTAGCTAGAGATTAGGTATCGTGAATAATCCCCCTGTTTGGTGCATAGACTATTCACGGTGATTTATAAGAATGGGATTACAGAAGAGAGAAGGTGAAATTATGAAATTAGTTACATTTCAATCTTTAGATGCTGTTAAAGATTTATTTGAAAAAGGATACTTAGAATGTAATAGTTCCCCTCTAGCGTAGGGGAGTTGTCACCCGCCTCCCAAACGGGTCTGATAATACCAGAAGGACAGGTGAACATAAGACGTAGAAAAGCAAGGTAAGGATGCCTTGCTTTTTCTGTGAAATGATATTAGAATTTTATAAAAAGATAATTACAGGATAAAATATGAGACAAAATCTCAAATATATGTTGCAAAACAAGAAAAACGGGATATAATAAAGATAGAATGGAGGGTAAAAAGATATGTTATGTCAGTTTACTGTGAAGAATTACAAGAGTATAAGAGATGAAGTGACCTTTGATATGCAGGCAGCAGCAATCTCAGAGCATGAAGATAGAATAATAAAAGACCATGATGGTGAGATGTATTTACCGGTGTCTGCCATTTACGGTCCTAATGGCGGAGGAAAATCCAATGTTCTGACAGCGTTGCACACATTGGTTGTAAAAATTCTGCGCCCGTTGTATGCCACAGAAGACAACGAAGATAAGGTTCTTTTACAAAAAAGAATTATTGCCCAGCCATTTGCATTTTCAGATAGCAAAAATGAACCAACAGAGTTTGAACTGTTTTTCCGTACAGAGTCTGCAGAGTACAGATATATCTTGCATGTGAAGCGTGATGTGGTTATATATGAGAACTTGGATAGAGTGAAGCTTGAGACCGGAAGACGTTCTGCATTATACACAAGAGACGATAAAGGGATTGTTTTAAAGGGGGCGTTTGTGAAACTGAAAGTCAGTGATGATTTATCTAAGACACTTACCTTGCTTTCCTACTTGGGTATCGCTTATAGGGAAAATGCAGTAGTTAAGGATGTATTGAATTGGTTCGAGTTCGGCGTGGATTTCTTGAATTATGGTAATCCTATTCAGGAGCTTAGAATGGCAATATCCACATCAGAAGATGTGAAGCATCTGATGCTTGGAATGATTCAGGAAATGGATTTGGATATCGTTGATTTCAGAGTGGAAGAAAAAGAAAGCGATAGGATAGAAGTCTTCACAAAACACCTCGTAGATGATGTGGAAACAGAGCTTAACTTATCTGATGAATCCAGCGGAACAAAGAAGTTGTTTGGTCTGCTTCCTTTTATTGCGGCAAGTTTGCTTGAAGGAACTGTGCTGGTAATTGATGAATTGGATGCGAAGATTCATCCGGTGTTGTTGCGTCATATCATAATGATGTTTAACGATATGGAGATCAATAAGCACAAGGCTCAGCTGATATTTACATCTCATGATTTGTCCACTATGAATAGTGAAGTATTCCGGAGAGATGAAATCTGGTTTGTAGCGAAGGGAAATGCACAGAATTCCAAACTGTACTCGTTGGTAGAGTTCAAGAATGAAAAAGGTGAGTCTGTCAGAAAGGATGCAAAGTTCGATAAGCAGTACCTTGAAGGTAAGTATGGTGCTGATCCGTACCTCAGAA
>JALENH010000097.1 GCA_022767895.1 Eubacterium sp. | reverse complement strand
AAGCTATAGCGGTGGGACAACAGTTGCACCGTCGCCAAGTGTAACATTTGCGGATTTCAATCAAAATGGGGTATGGGATACCAATGCAGAAATGTATATTAAGGTGATGAATCCGAATTGAGGCAGAGTTTCTGCGGTAGGTTGCTATCTGTACAATGCAAACGGAGGATTGATAAAATCCTATTCAGAGTCTTGTAATTATACTACTTCCTATGTAAATTACACCTGCAACTTTGTTTCCGATATGGGTTACACCCTGGAACCGGGAACAACATATAAGTTTGTATTATATGCTGTAGTAGGAGGAAAGCGAATCAACGACAAGGTTAGAAGTTTTACAACCCCCGGGGTAAAGGAAAATAATTCTTCAGATTTGGATGAGAATACATGGGAGGATGACGAAACAAGGGATATCAATGATGATTCCAACAGTAGTGGCATATCTTCCGGCACAGAAACCATAAAAAAAACGGCAAAAGTCACCGGATTGAGTCTCTATTCCCGTTCCAAAAAGATTTTTGCCGGCTGGAGATTTCGTTCCTCTTCCAACAGAACCGCCCAAGTATTCGGAAAGAGACGAAGTAAACAAAGTATATCAGCATAGTCTTTACCCAAAAGAGAAGCAAACAGAAAATAGGCATCTGCCCCCAGCAGATGCCTATGAATTTTTCATCTTTTCCCGGTATGCTTTTGGTGAAATACCAAATCGGTTTTTAAACTGACGGCTAAAGTGTTCGGTATTGGAATAGCCACATTGTTCCGCAATTTTGTAAATGGGAAGATTGCAGGAAGCGATTTTTTCCTTGGCCATTAACAATCGGTGTTTGATTACATCTTCCATGCAGGAGATACCATAGCGTTTCTGGTATAGTTTTTGTAAGTGCCTTGGGCAGATATATAGTTGTTTTGCCATATCCGGCACACTCCATGGAAAAGAGGGATTGCTTATAATGTTCATATGTAACTGCTGCAAAGCCAGTTCCCGGAAATCAGCATCTTTGTTGGATAGCGATTCTCGCAATTTATTAAACAAAATCTGAAAAAGTGATAGTATGGTAAATTCTTTAAACTGATTCTGGAAGAAGTTCTCTGCCGCAAGCATAGAGAGGAGATTCTTAATAAACAGATGCTCCATTGCCCGGAAAGGGGTAGCAAAAGGAACATCTCCTTCACAGATAAAAGGTTCATCTGTGCGAAAACGAATCCAGTCATCCCCATATGTTTCATTTTCCAGGCCTCCATAGGCAATATCGGCAAAGGGGGGATACAAAATAACAGTATTGGCTGGCATAACAACACGCTTGCCATCAATAATAAAGTAGGCAGGAGTGTTGGTTATGGTAAAAAGCCACCAGTCGTTGTCACCATACTCTGTATAATCAAAACCAGGGGGATGGGAAGTGTTGCTTTGCACGTATATAATCTCTATCATATCAAATACCTCCAATTAGTATAACGTTTTTCTATCAACCGTTATACAAGGTTAAAATATTTTAATCGCATAACTATAGAATACACCTAATAACAGTATAAATCAATAAAAGCAAGGAAAAAATGACCGAATAGTTCATGAAAAATTGCAGAATTTATCATGGTAAAAAAATTGCCGATTGGATATGATTAAAACACAAATTCAAAAATAATATGGAGGAATGAGTATGAGAAAAAAACTTTTAGCAAAAGTACTTGCTGGTGCCCTTGTAGTATGCTCCGCATTTGTGGCACCAAAACTTGCGGTAAAAGCAGATAACCCTATTATTCAGAATGAGTATACGGCAGATCCTTCTCCTATGGTGGTTGGTGATACCCTGTATCTCATTACATCTCATGATGCAGATAAGTTAGTGGGGAATTTTTACACTATGAACGACTGGCGATGCTATTCAACAAAGGATATGGTAAACTGGACATCCCATGGTTCTATTATGAATTTCCGTGATTTCACTTGGACTGACCGTAAGGATCCAAGAGCATGGGCTCCACAAACCATTGAGAGAGATGGTAAATTTTACCTTTATGTGCCAATCCGTAAAAAGGGTGGAGCACCTTGTATTGCAGTAGCTGTTGCTGACAATCCGGCTGGTCCATATACCGATGCCATTGGTGCCCCATTGGTGGACAATGGAAGCTGGGATAACATTGACCCTACGGTATATATTGATGATGACGGACAGGCATATCTGTATTGGGGTAATCCAAAACTATACTATGTTAAGTTAAATAAGGACATGATTTCCTATGACAAGAGCATTGGAAAAGATGGAATCGTTTCCGTTCCTATGACAGCGGAGAGTTTTGGTGAAACTAGTGAGAAGAAGCGCGACACCTCCTATGGTGAAGGACCTTGGTTCTATAAGAGAAATGGTAAATACTATATGGTATATGCTTCTTTCCCAAAAGGACAGTCTTCGGAAAGTCTTTCCTATTCCATGGCAGATAGTCCGGAAGGTCCCTGGGTATTTAAAGGGGATATTTTGAAAGGTAACACATATACCATTCATCCGGGAGTATGTGATTTCAAAGGTCATTCCTATTTGTTCTATCATACACAGGATTTGCCAGGGGGAACCCTATTCCATCGTTCTGTAGCAGTAGAGGAGTTTAACTATAATGATGATGGAACCATTGGACCGGTTAGTATGTCAAAGGAAGGTCCGGCTCCGATTGATACGTTAAATCCTTATATTTGGACCGAAGCTGAAAATTATGCCTGGGGTAACAAAGTGGAAGAAGAAGGAGATTCTGTTCGTGGAATCAACTTATGCAGTTTAAAATCAGAAAGTTATGTTAAGGTTCGAAACGTAGATTTCGGCCAAGATGGTGCTGCCAGCTTCAAGGCATGTATGGCAGGTCTGGGAAATGGCCAGGTTGAGATTCGTACCGGTTCCGAGACAGGAACATTAGCGGGAACCTTAAATGTGGAAAGTACCGGAGAAGAAAATACATATAAAGTATTTAGTACAGAAGTAACCGGCTTGACAGGTGTTCAGGATGTCTATCTGGTATTTAAACCGGCAGATGATGCCACTCCTCTGAAGATGGACAATTGGAGATTTGTAAAGGCTGAGGATGATGGTTCTCTTCCGGATCCAACATCCAAACCATCTCCGGCACCAACATTTGAGCCAACAGAAACAGCTACACCAAAACCAACGAAAAAACCTACTGCTACCCCAACAATAACACCTGAGCTGACAGCGACACCGCAAGTAACGGCAACACCGGTTCCAACACCAACGTCGGCAAATCCAGCTCCACAGCTTACTCCTTCTGAGAAGAAAGTATCTGTTGCCAAGGTTACCGGAGTGAAGGTAAAGGTAAAAGGAAAGAAAGCAACCATTAGCTGGAAGAAAGTATCCGGAGCCGCTGGTTATCGGGTTCTGTATTCCACCGATAAGAAGTTGAAAAAATCGGTGAAAAAGGCAAGTGCCAAGAATGCAAAATGTGTTGTTAGCAAACTGAAAAAAGGTAAGAAGTATTATGTGAAAGTAGCTGCCTATAAGAAAGACAGTAAAGGAAAGTCTGTATATGGTAAATATAGTGCAGTGAAAAAATTTAAAGTTTAATCCTTGATTTCTTGTTCTTAAATAGAAACAGTTACAAAGATATCCCTCATGTTTTTTTCATGGGGGATATTCTTTATGGTTGTGAAAATAGGGAGTTTGGGCTATAATTATAAATGTACTTTTATATGTTTTGGAATTGGAATTAGAGGGTGATGATAAATGGGAATGTATTTTAATCCGGGGAATGAAATATAGCTGTTGCATCAGACCACGGTTTCTGGAAATTTTTATAAAGCATATTTATTCCAATCTTTTCTTAATACTATTTGCCCAACGCATTCCGTGTCGGAATATGCCAAAAAAATTGCCTTATCAGGATTGTCGATATAAAGTGAATAGTCACAATCTTCATTAGGATATGAATGTAAATACGACTGGTCATATATTTCTTCCGTGTATGTCCATTCGTCATTGATAAATGTCGGTTTGAGTTT
>JALENH010000055.1 GCA_022767895.1 Eubacterium sp. | reverse complement strand
GTTCGAGTAGTGAAAGAACAATTTATAAAATAGAAGTGAAAAGGAGTTTAGTGATGAGTTTTACGTATGTTATGGAGTTACTTGGAGGGTTGGCTTTGTTCCTGTATGGAATGCAGATGATGAGTACCGGACTGGAAGATGCGACTGGTAACAGGATGAAAGTAATTTTAGAAAAATTAACCGCCAATCGATTTGTCGGCGTGCTGGTAGGTGCATTGATTACGGCGATTATCCAGTCTTCATCAGCGACCACGGTGATGGTCGTTGGATTTGTCAATTCGGGAATGATGACGTTAAACCAGGCAATCTGGATTATCATGGGGGCGAATATAGGAACAACTATAACCGGTCAGTTGATTGCGCTGGATGTCGGTGTGTTTGCTCCCCTTATAGCGTTTTTAGGAGTAGCAGCGATTCTATTTTTGAAAAAGGAAAAGGCAAAATATGTCGGACAAATTATGGCAGGCTTAGGTGTCCTTTTTATCGGTATGGATATGATGGGCGCAGCGATGAAACCATTGGCGGATTCGGAAAGTTTCGTGAGTATTCTGACAAAATTCGAGAGTCCGTTGTTAGGTATTCTTGCGGGAGCAGTCTTTACCGCACTGATTCAATCTTCATCCGCTTCTGTAGGAATTTTGCAAACCCTTGCAGGGAGTGGAATTATCGGATTAAAGAGTGCCGCGTATGTCTTATTCGGGCAGAATATTGGTACTTGCATTACCGCTTTTCTGGCGTCGGTTGGAACGAGCCGAAATGCAAAAAGAACCACATTAATTCATATTATGTTTAATGTATTTGGTACCGTGGTATTCACGATTTTATGCCAGGTGACGCCAATCATTGTGATGCTGGAAGGGTGGACGCCGGGAAATACGCCGGCGCAGATTGCTAATTTACATACGATGTTTAATCTTGTTACAACACTTCTTTTACTGCCGGTGGGCACATATTTAGGAAAGATGGCGGGTGCTATTTTGAGAGATAAGCCGGGTACCGATGAGGCAGAAGGAATGTGCATAAAGTATTTGCCTGAAATCAAACATATCAACACGGAAAAGCTTGGAGTATCCGCTATTTGCATGGAAGGTATAAAAAAAGAACTTATGAGAATGATGGATATGGCAAGAGGTAATGTGAGTGAAGCGTTTGATGCGGTGACAGAAAAGAACAAAGAAAAATATGCTTCGGTGGAACAGCGTGAAGAATATGTGGACTATTTAAATAAAGAGATTTCCAAATATATTACTTCGGCAGTGTCCTATGTAACGACCCAAACCGGCAGTCAGATTTTTAATTCTTTGTTTTCGGTTACAAGTAATGTGGAAAGAATCAGTGACCATGCCATTAATATAGCAGGATATTCCAATAGGCTCGCGGATAAAAACATCATTTTTTCCGACAAAGCGAATGGAGAACTGATGGAGATGAAACACATTTGTATGCAGCTTTTTGATACCTTGCTTGAAGAACCGGCGGATATTGTTGCGTGGAACAGGGAAATTGCACGCATGGAACAACAGATTGATGATATGACAGTTCAGTTCAGAGATAACATGTATGAGAGAATCCAGTCAGGAAAATGTTCCGATGAAGGCAGTATCCTGTTTTCGGAAATGTTGACGGATTTTGAACGGATTGGGGACCATGCATTAAATATTGCTAACGAGGCTCTATCGTGCTATACTTAGACTATCATCCGGTCCCCGGACCGATGATACGAAATATTATTTTTAAGGAGATTGCTGATTGAAGAAAAACAACACCTTGGAGATTGTGGCATAACCGGGAGGTTTGCTGACAATCCAAACAAACCTCCCGCAGGAATGCATTTGAGTTGACAAATTTCAGGAGGAAAAACAATGAATAAAAACAACATTATAATTCGTTTAGAGAAAAAGGAAGAATACCGCGAAGTTGAAAATCTTGTACGAGAAAGTTTCTGGAATGTATACCGTCCGGGCTGTCTGGAGCATTATGTTCTGAACCGGTTAAGAACGGACGAGGCATTCGTACCGGAACTGGATTTTGTGATGGAAAAGGATGGGAAGCTGATTGGACAGAATATGTTCATGAGAGCGAAGATTCAGGCCGATGACGGCAGGGATATTCCCATCATGACCATGGGACCCATCGGTATTGCACCGGAATTCAAGAGGCAGGGGTACGGTAAAATTCTGTTAGACTACTCCTTGGAGAAGGCGGCAGAGCTTGGCGCCGGCGCGTTGTGCTTTGAAGGTAACATTGATTTTTATGGGAAGAGTGGATTTACTTTTGCCAGCGAGTTCGGAATTCGTTATCATGGTCTGCCGGAGGGAGAAGATGCTTCTTTCTTTCTGTGCAAGGAACTGATTCCGGGTTACTTAGATGGTGTTACCGGAGAATATGCCACGCCTCAGGGGTACTTTGTGGATGAAGCGGAGGCAGAGAACTTCGACAAACAATTT
>JALENH010000048.1 GCA_022767895.1 Eubacterium sp. | reverse complement strand
TGTATCGACAATGAACTGCTAATGACGTTTCGTAGTGATAAAAAGCAATCGAAAGAAGTCTTCTTGTATGAGCCAATCGGAGGGGATGACGGAGAGGGCAACTCACTGAGTTTCCTGGATGTGTTAGAGAGTCTCGATGAAGACATACCGGAGCGCATGGAAAAGGAGGAAAATATATCCAAGCTCTATGGCTATATTGAGGAAAATCTGACCGAGCGGGAAAAAATGATTATCCGGTTGCGGTATGGAGTGCCGGAAGGACCGAAAATACCGGAGAGACCGGAAGTGACTCAGCGTGAAATCGCAAAACAGTTAGGAATCTCCAGAAGTTATGTGAGCCGGATTGAAAAAAAGGCATTACAAAAGCTCCGTCGTGCATATGATTATGGAAGGAGAAAAAATTAGAGATGTCAGATCAGAAAGTGGAAAATTTACTGGAATTGTCACTGGATGTCTCTCAGGAAACCAGGGAAAAAAGCGAGAATTTGTCGGCAGGATACGATGAGGAAGGAAATATCTGGCAGGTTATTTTCCGTTATTCCGGAGAACTTGAGGATTTTATCGGGCAATATGATCGGGTGACTCCGCTGCTGGGAGGCTACGCTGTCGCAGAGGTGACAGAAAATCAGCTGAATGCTCTGGCAAGAGAACCCCGGGTGGAATTTATAGAAAAGCCAAAGGCACTTTCCTTTGCGGTATACGAAGGCAAGCTGGTATCCTGTATTCCTCCTGTGCAGAGAGCACCCTTTTCCCTGACCGGACAGGGTATTCTGGTGGGGATCATAGACTCTGGAATTGATATTTATCACCCGGATTTTCGGAATGAAGACGGAACTACCCGGATTGCAGGTCTGTGGGACCAGACACTGACACCGGATGCAAATACCGGTCAGGCGCCACCGGAGGGCTACAACACGGGAGTCTATTTTCCCAGAGAAGATATCGATGCGATTCTTGCTTTGGGTGAAAAGGCACCCACGGTGGATGTCAGCGGCCACGGAACCCATGTGGCGGGGATTGCCGCTGGCAATGGACGAGCCAGCCGGGAAGAGAACCGGGGCGTGGCCTATGAGGCAGACCTTTTGATTGTGAAACTGGGGAGCCGGAGAAAAGAAGGATTTCCACAAACGGCAGAACTAATGCAGGGAGTGGATTTTTGTGTCCGGTGGTCTCTTCGGAACAACCAGCCCCTGGCATTGAATTTAAGTTATGGCAACAGCTATGGTTCCCATACCGGAACTTCCCTCATTGAAACATATCTGGATACAGTGGCAGGCATTGGACGAACTACCATCTGTGTGGGAAGTGGCAACGAGGGAAACCAGCGGAGACACGCTGCCGGTACTTTAGTGGAAGGTCAGGACCGCATGATTGAATTTACGGTGGCTCCCGGTGAATATAATCTGGGAATCCAGTTGTGGAAACAATATGTTGACAGCTTTCAGATTACGCTGCAGACGCCGTCGGGAGCCAATATTGTGCTCTCGGAAGATTTAGAGGGGACCTACCGTTTTGTGCAGGATGGCACCGAAATTCTCTGGTATTTTGGTGAGCCGGCACCCTACAGTATTCAGCAGGAAATTTATCTGGAATTGCTGCCGGAGGGAGTCTACTCGAACATACGCAGTGGAATATGGAAAATCTTTCTGTCTCCCCGGAACATTGTGGATGGACGGTATGATTTGTGGATGCCCAGTGGCGGAAGTATCAATGCGGAAACCGGTTTTCTTGTTTCGGATGTGGATTTGACACTGACGATTCCCTCGACGGCCGGTAAGACGATTACCGTTGCCGCCTACGATGGAAATACGGGGACTTATGCTCCTTTTTCCGGCCGGGGATATGTATGCTGCCATCTGGTAAAACCGGATTTGGCAGCCCCCGGTGTAAATATATTATCTTGTGCTCCCGGCGGTGGTTACACAAGCAGGACCGGAACTTCCATGGCATGCCCTTTTGTCACGGGTAGCGCCGCCCTGCTCATGCAGTTTGGCATTATTCAGGGAAATGACCCCTATCTTTTCGGGCAGAAGGTGAAGGCGTATCTCATTCGGGGAGCCGCCAGACTTTCTGCTTTTCAGGAAATTCCAAATGATCGTGTTGGATGGGGAGCTCTTTGTCTGAGGGATAGCATACCCACGTAGAATCCCATAGAAAATTATTGACGATGTGTGTAGGAATACGTTATAA
>JALENH010000037.1 GCA_022767895.1 Eubacterium sp. | reverse complement strand
GCCTTTTTCTTCTTCGGCATCCGCCTCTTCACGGCTCATGACGCGGCCGATGACCTTGGTTGGATGGTTGAAGGCCTTATCAAAAGGATCTACGCGTACCTGGGTGATTATCGTGGAAACAGGTTTGAAGATGCCACGATCCAATAATTCTGTTCGAATCGCATTCTGCAAATCGTATCCGATATAACCCTGACTCATGGCACCGCAAAGCGACATGGGAGCTACGGTGTAGTGTTTGTCCAGTCTGGCAAATTCCGTCATGGCCGTCTGTATCATACCAACCTGAGGGCCGTTGCTGTGGGTAATGACAATCTGGTATTTCTGTTCAACAAGATCAGCAATGGCTTCCGCTGCCTTCTTTACATTTTTCTTCTGCTCCGGGAATGTCTCGCCAAAGGCATTGCGTCCGAGAGCAACAACAATTCTCTTATCTTTCATTTATATTACCTCCATCCGGTATTTAGTTTCACAGTAAGATGTATTCAGTATAGCAAATTTTTTTCTAAGATTCAATCCTTTACGATTGACAAAGTGTCGAAATTGACATGGCTGTGCCATATTGACGGAATCTAGAAAATGGATTATAATGGAAGAAGATTTATGTACGGATTTATGGGGATTTTATGCAGCAACAGAAAGGGCTAGGTGATCCTATGAAACTGGTATTAATTGGGGCAGATCACTAGGTGACAGGAAGCTGTCATTATATGGAAGTGGGAGATAAGAAGTTTTGTGTTGACGTAGGTATGGAGCAAGGGCAGGATTTGTTTGAGAATCAGGAGATTCCGGTAAATCCATCGGAGATTGACTTTATTCTGCTTACCCATGCTCATATTGATCATACCGGGCTGCTTCCGATGATGTATGCAAGGGGATTCCGGGGGCAGGTATATGCCACTAAAGCGACGGTGGACCTCAGTCAGATTATGCTTCGCGACAGTGCTCATATCCAGCAATTTGAGGCGGAATGGAGAAACCGTAAGGCGAAGAGATCAGGAAGTGAAATATATCAGCCACTCTATACAATGGAAGATGCTTTGGGAGCTATCCGGCTTTTGGTTCCCTGCACCTATGGCAGTATCGTACATATATGCGATGAAGTTTCCATACGTTTTACTGACGTTGGCCATTTGTTGGGATCTTCTTCGATTGAAGTTTTTGCCACAGAGGGAAGTGAGGAGCGTACGGTAGTATTCTCTGGCGACTTGGGGAATACCAATAAACCTATTTTGCGGAATCCGATATATACCAAAGCGGCTGATTATGTCGTTATGGAATCAACTTACGGCGATCGTCTGCACGGCGAAGAGGCCCCGGATTATGTGGGAGAACTGGCAGCTATTATACGGGAAACATTCCAACGTGGCGGCAATGTTGTGGTTCCGTCTTTTGCTGTTGGAAGAACGCAGGAACTCCTTTATTTTCTGCGACAGATTAAGGAGCAGCGACTGGTGACGGCGGTTCCTGATTTTGAAGTGTATGTGGACAGCCCGCTTGCCGTAGAGGCCACCAATATCTTTGGGAAAAATGTACAGCAGTGTTTTGATGAGGAAGCCAAAGCACTGGTGGAGCGGGGAATTAATCCCATTGGGTTCCCCGGATTGAAACTTTCCATTACCAGTGATGATAGTAAGGCAATCAATTTTGATATGGAGCCGAAGGTTATTTTGTCGGCTTCCGGCATGTGCGAGGCCGGGAGAATCCGCCATCACTTAAAACATAATCTGTGGAGACCGGAAAGCACGATTGTCTTTGTGGGATATCAGACTCGGGGGACCTTGGGACGTGCGTTGCTGGAAGGAGCAAAGGAAGTAAGGCTCTTTGGTGAAACGATTGAAGTTAAGGCACAGATTACCAAAATTGCAGGAATCAGCGGTCATGCAGATAAAAATGGACTATTGAAATGGATTAACAATTTTACGGAAAAACCACCGAAAAGAGTGTTTGTTGTTCATGGAGAGGACCGCGTCTGTGATGAGTTTGTCAGAACGCTGACCGATTCTGGTTATGTGGCGTCGGCACCTTACAGTGGAACGGTATTTGACCTGATACAGGGTGAGTTTGTGAAGGAAGCACTGCCTGTAACAGTGAAGAAGAAAACGGCATCAAAGAGACGTGCCAGTGATATGTTCCAGAGGCTTTTGACAGCAGGGCAGAGACTTCTTTCTGTGATTCGGAAGAATGAAGGTTTAAGCAATAAAGATACAGCAAAATTTACAGATCAGATTAATGCACTTTGTGATAAATGGGATCGTCCCTGAAAGTGAAAATGATGATAGTGAATAGGAGGTGAGATTGTGGCACTACAGACTGCCCAGCAAAAAATGCTTGATAAACAGATGATTGAGGAGCAGGTTAAGCAAATTGCGCTGAATCATTTTTATGCATATTATGTAAGACACGATATGGAAGATATGCTGGCGAATGTGGATGCGGGAGTTCAGTGGATTGGTTCCAAAGATCACTACGTTGCACATAATCGGGAAGAGTTCCGGAACCTTCTTGCCAAAGAACTGGAGAAAGTTCCTTATGAGTGCATTATGAAGGTGATTGAGGCAAAAACAGTGACTATGGCCCCTGACTGCTACAATGCGACAGGAGAGTTGGAATTGAGACTGCCATATTGTGCGAATATTTATTATACGAATTTGCGTTTTTCCATGATTGTCCGATGGGAAAGTAACAGTTTTTATATTGTATCCATTCATACATCTACCACCGGCGAATCTGTGTTGATTGAAGATTTGGATAAAATGGAACAAAGAATGAAAAAGATGGCTGTTGATATCAAAGAGCAAGATAGATATGATACGGTGACAGGTCTTTTGCATTTGGACGCTTTTAAGGAGAAAGTAGAAGAACATTTAAAGCAGTCGGAACAGGATATTTCCTATGCAATGATTTGCACAGATATCAGCAATTTTGAGAGAGTGAATAACTTGTATGGATTTCAGAAGGCAGATCAGCTTTTGGCAGACACGGCTACTTTGCTGACATCCTGTAGTAAGGATGTATGTCTTTGTTGTCGAAGTGTAGCAGACCATTTTGTTGCACTTATTTCTTATAAGGAGCTATTATTCCTAAAACGTCTGCTGGAGGTATTGTGTTCAGAATTTGAAGAACGGATTGGCAAGCTTTATGCAGACGCTTATATACAGTTGGGGTTGGGTGTGTATATGATTTCAAACCGACAGGAGCCGGTGGAGAAAATGGTGGAATATGCCAATGTGGCAAGAAAGAGTCTGAGGTTGAAAAAGAAATCTCGAATTGCTATCTATGATGCCAAGGTATACACGCAGATGCAACGGGTGAGCAGGATTGAACGAAGCATGAAAGATGCTTTGGAAAATCATGAATTTAAGGCATATTTGCAGCCGAAATACAATTTGGAGACAGGGAAGATTGTAGGAGCAGAGGCACTGGTAAGATGGATTCGTAAGGATGGGACGATGGTGTATCCGGATGAATTTATTCCTGTCTTTGAGAAAAATGGTTTTATTGTTAATCTGGATTTTTATATTCTGGGTGAAATTTGTAAGATGATTCAGCGGCGCGTACAAGCGAAGAAATCTTGTGTTCCGATATCGATTAATCAGTCCAGAGTTCTTCTGCAGGAGAAGGATTATGTGAGTAAAGTGGCAGGTGTTCTCGCTCATTATAATACACCGCCCCGTTATATTGAACTGGAACTGACAGAACGTATTTTCCGGGATGATTTGACTGAGCTGGCCGATATGATGGATAAGCTGAGGACACTTGGAGTTCGTTGGTCGATTGATGATTTTGGAACCGGTTATTCCTCTTTGAATTTGCTGAAAGAGCTGCCGGTTGATATAATAAAGATTGACAAATCCTTTTTGGATGAGACGGAGAGTTCAGAAACCAGTAAGATTATCATTAGAAAGACAGTGGAACTTACTCAGGAACTGGACAAGACAGTTGTATGTGAGGGAGTCGAGACAGAAAATCAGGCGGATTATTTAAGAGGAATCCGTTGCGATATGGCACAGGGATATCTATATGCGAAACCGATGCCAATGGATGAATTTGAAAACCTAATGGATAAGGAGATGTACCGATGAAAAAAGTGCGAAAGGTGGTTCTCCTCACGTTGCTTGTAATGGCAGGGCTGACAGCGGGTGTATATTTTTTGTTGAGCAACCAGGAAGGTGGTCCTACTGGAGAATTTCAGGATCGTATGTCGGAGGATCAGAGCGATTTGCATACGGACCGGGCGTATCAATACGATATCGGTGAAAAAGCAGTGGTGCTGTCTACTTCAGGAGAGGAGAAGAATGTTCTGAACTTTGATCAGACGAATGTCTATCAATTATCGAATTCCAATGCGGCCAGAGAGCGCCTTGACCGGTTAATCAAGAGGACGGATGCCTCTTTTGAAAGTCCAATTATAGCTTTGAATCCTTTCGGAACTAATATAAATAGTTTCTATTTCTTTTTTGAAACTTCGTATCGCTGCATGGTTCGCTATACGATTACGGTGGAGGAGGAAACGATTTCCGATCATGTGCGTTATGTCAATAACGGACAAGAGAATAATTTGTCCAAACAACATGAATTTGTGGTGAGTGGACTGGTTCCGGGGAGAGTTAATTATATTGTGATTGAACTTTTGGACAGTACAGGTGCCATGCGGGAAGAGAAGACTTACCAGTTCACGGCACCGGGGGTCAATCTTCCGGAGCGCATTTCGATGGTGGAAGGACATGCCAAAGAAACATTATGCAGTGGTATGTATTTTACTTTCCCGTCCGGGGATAACCGGATAGCAGCTTATGATAACCAGGGTGTTTTAAGAAATGTTACGGTGACAGAGTCTGGACACGGCAGAAAAATTTTGCGTAGTGCAGACAGTGTTTTGTACCAGGTTTCTGATACAAAGGTTGCCAAAGTTTCTTCCCTGGGGCGGGTCACGGGTGTGGTGCAGATAAAAAAATATGGGAAAATACAGGATTTCAGTTATGACGGTTTTAATGAGATTTATTCTATAGGGCATAAAAAGAAGCAGGATTATCTTTTGGCAACCTCTTTTGAAACCGGAAAAACCCGTGTGGTGTATAAATTTCCCAAAGGTATCTCAATTGATTCATTGGGCGTACCTCAGGGTGGTAATCTCTGTATAACGTCAGTGGGGCCTTCGGGACTGATTATGATGGACGCCATTACCAGTGCAAAGCCTAAAATTTCTTTTGTTCTCGGTAAAAAATCTGCGTGGAAGAAAGTCGTGAGCCGTAAAAAAGTGGTGGAGGATGAAGAAGTCGTAACATGGGACATGTCACATTCGGTTCTGATTCCGTCGGAGGAAAATGCCGGGAGACAATCTATGTTAGTGGGGAAAAAAGGAAAAATGGAAGCGGTAGAGTGGGACGTTGATTTTGCCAAAAAGAAGGCCAATGTGGCGATTTCCGGAGAAACGGACGCTGTTGCCGGGAACCTGATGCAGGTGAAGAATACACATTTTATCGTTATAGATCCAGCCAAGGGGAGTTTTTCAGAAATGTCCAAAGATGACCGGGTGATCCGTCAGTTTTCTTTTGGAAAACCGTTGGATTCCGTTATGAAACTAACCCTTGGGGGCATGTGCTTTTATGGCATCTGAAAAAAGTTGTCCGTAAAAGCAAAAAACAGTTGAGATTATATGCTTTTCAGTTGTATAATAGAGCATATGATATAAATTTACTTTTAGGAGGGTAAAAGCAATGAAATTTTTTGTTGACACAGCGAAAATTGAGGACATCAAAAAAGCAAATGAGATGGGGGTTATTTGTGGTGTTACCACCAATCCATCCCTGATCGCAAAAGAGGGCGGAAGAAGTCAGGAAGATGTACTGAAAGAGATTGCTTCTATTGTAGACGGACCGATCAGCGGTGAGGTTAAGGCGACTACGGTAGATGCAGAAGGAATGATTGCAGAAGGAAGAGAGATTGCCAAACTTCATGAGAATATGGTTGTTAAAATTCCGATGACTGTAGAGGGATTGAAAGCAACAAAAGTTCTTTCTTCTGAGGGGATTAAATGTAATGTAACTCTGATTTTCAGTGCTAACCAGGCACTTTTGGCAGCAAGAGCAGGTGCTGCATTTGTATCTCCGTTCTTGGGACGTCTGGATGATATTTCCCAGCCGGGTATTGATTTGATTCGTGATATCGCAGAGATTTTTGCTGTACATGACATTGATACCGAGATTATCGCAGCCAGCGTTCGTAATCCAATCCATGTTACAGACTGTGCACTGGCAGGTGCTGATATTGCCACCGTACCTTATGGGGTAATTGAGCAGATGACCAAGCATCCTCTGACTGACATTGGTATCGAGAAATTCCAGAAAGACTATATTGCAGTCTTTGGAGAATAAAGAATCTCTTTCGCAGATTCCAATAAAAAATAAAGGAGATTGATTATGAACAAAACAGAGCTTCAGAAAATGGCTGTGGAAGTTCGTAAGGGGGCAGTGACAGGGGTATATAATGCAAAGTCAGGTCACCCGGGCGGATCCTTATCTGCAGCAGACATTTACACATATCTTTTCTTTGAAGAATTGAACATTGATCCGGAAAATCCGGACAAACCAGACCGCGACCGTTTTGTCCTGAGTAAAGGACACACAGCACCTGGTTATTATGCCGCACTTGCCAATCGTGGATTTTTCCCTGTAGAGGATTTGAAGACACTTCGTAAAGTGGGTTCCTATTTGCAGGGACATCCGGATAAGAAACATATTCCGGGTGTAGATATGTCCAGTGGTTCTCTGGGACAGGGGATTTCGGCAGCAGTTGGTATGGCATTATCTGCCAAACTCAGTAATGACAGCTACCGTGTATACACCCTTCTTGGTGACGGAGAGATTCAGGAAGGACAGGTTTGGGAGGCAGCGATGTTTGCCGGACATAGAAAGCTGGATAATTTTGTGGCTATTGTCGACAATAACAACCTTCAGATTGATGGCGCGATTGATGAAGTATGTACACCATACCCAATTGATGAGAAATTCAAGGCGTTCAATTTCCATGTAATCAATGTAGACGGACATGATTTCGATGCTTTGAAAGCTGCTTTTGATGAAGCAAAGGCAACAAAAGGAAAACCAACAGCTATTATCGCAAAGACGGTAAAAGGAAAGGGTGTTTCCTTCATGGAAAATCAGGCTAGCTGGCATGGTCCCGCTCCGAATGACGAGCAGTATGCCCAGGCTATGGAAGAATTAGAGAAAGCAGGTGAGTCTTTATGTCAGAAGTAAAAAAGATTGCTACTCGTGAGAGTTATGGTAATGCATTAGCAGAACTTGGCGCAGAATTTGATAACCTGGTTGTACTGGATGCAGACCTTGCGGCTGCCACAAAGACTGGTGTGTTTAAGAAAGCTTTCCCGGAACGCCACATTGACTGCGGTATTGCAGAGTGCAATATGATGGGAATTGCAGCAGGTCTTGCTACAACAGGCAAGGTTCCATTTGCAAGTTCCTTTGCTATGTTTGCAGCAGGTCGTGCCTTTGAACAGGTTCGCAACTCCATTGCGTATCCGAAACTGAATGTAAAAATCGGTGCTACCCATGCAGGTATCTCCGTTGGTGAAGATGGTGCTACCCACCAGTGTAATGAGGATGTTGCACTGATGCGTACCATTCCGGGCATGACAGTTATCGTTCCATCGGATGATGTTGAGGCGAAAGCGGCAGTACGTGCTGCTTATGAACATGAAGGCCCATGTTATCTGCGTTTTGGCCGTCTGGCAGTGCCGGTAATCAATGATAAGCCGGATTACAAATTTGAGCTGGGCAAGGGTGTTGTCCTCCGTGAAGGTAAGGATGTTACCATTGTAGCTTCCGGTCTTCCGGTATCCAACTGTCTGGAAGCTGCTGAGAAGCTGGCAGCAGATGGTATTGACGCGAAGGTAATCAACATTCATACCATTAAACCGTTGGATGAAGACCTCATCGTGGCAGCAGCCAAAGAGACTGGCAAAGTTGTTACGGTAGAAGAGCATTCCATTATTGGTGGACTTGGCAGTGCAGTTTGTGATGTACTGGCAGAGAAGTGCCCGACAAAGGTATGCAAGATTGGTGTCAACGATGTATTCGGTGAATCCGGCCCGGCAGTAGAACTGGTTAAGAAATATGGTCTGGATGCTGACAGCATTTACGATAAGGTAAAAGCATTCTGTAAGTAATAAGTAGGGAATAGTTCCCTATAGAATAAAAGAGGAATTCCAATTATCTTTCTCGAGGTAATTGGAATTCCTTTTTCCGTTAGGACTTGTTTTTCGCTTGATAAGCTGATAAAAATATAGTATTCTTTATATAAAAATTGGCAAAATCGGAGATATGTATGCGAAATATAAAGTGGATATTTTTTGACATGGGTTCCACATTAATTGATGAATCGGCAGCGATGCGGAACTCTGCTGATAGCGTTGCTTGCCTACATAGATGGGAAAAGCAAGCGAAAATAAAAATGCCTAACCTGTCGGCAAACAGGTTAGGCGTGTCCATTAGGACATAAAACGTCATGCTTGGGAGCATCCACTTTAGGAGTAGGATACTATCCGTGTGATAGGCATCTGTTATAGAAAGGTACCTATCTTTATGTTCAATATAGCATAGGAAAGGAATAAATTCAAGTATTGATTTTGGTACAAAAATGAATAAAAAAGTAATTCTTAAAATCCTGATTTTTGTAATACTGGGTCTGTTCATATATTTATTGTTTACAACGACAAGTATTTTGATGTATTCTAATATAGATGAGAAACGAAATGCAGATGTAGCGATTGTTCTTGGCGCAGGTGCAACGGACGAGGGAGTTTCTCTGGTGTATCGAGAGAGACTCGATCATGGAATATGGCTCTATGAGCATGGGTATGTCAAGGCTCTTATTGTCACGGGAGGAACCGGAGAGGGAAATTCTCAGTCAGATGCAGCGATTGCCAGAGGATATGCAATGGAGCAAGGTGTTCCCAAGGAAGATATTTATGTGGAAGAAAAATCTACGATAACGCAGGAAAATATCAGAAATGCGAAACAAATTATGGAATCAAATTCTTTTCAAACGGCGATTTTGGTTTCAGACCCCCTTCATATGAAGAGGGCTATGCTTATGGCTGAGGACTACGGGATGGAGGCATACAGTTCTCCCACACCTACTTCGATGTATCGAAGTCTGACGACAAAGATTCCCTTTTTATGCCGGGAAGAATTTTTTTATGTAGGCTACCGGATATACAGGTTATTTACTTAGTCTGATTTGATCCACTTGGCGACGAAAGTATACAGGAGGAAAAAGTGAAAGTATGAGACAATTTACAATGAAACCTTTTTCAGAAAAACCCCATATTGAAGTAACCGTGCCAGGTTCTAAAAGTATTACCAACCGGGCACTTTTACTGGCTGCACTGTCGGAGGGGAAAAGTGTCCTGAAGGGTGTTCTGTTTAGTGATGATTCCCGGGTGTTTATGAAAGCACTGCAGATACTGGGGTATGATGTGGTGATTGATGAGGAGAAAGCGGAAGTGACCATGATGGGAAATGGAATCCACATTCCGAAAAGGAAAGCGGAGGTTTATGTGGGAAGTGCAGGAACGGCGGCTCGTTTTCTTACGGCCATGCTGGCTCTTTCCGGTGGAAGATATGAGATGACTTCTTCGGAGCAGATGAAGGGGCGTCCCATGCGTCCTCTGCTTATGGCACTGGAAAGTCTTGGGGCACAGTTTACCTATCAGGAAAAGCCCTATTCGTTTCCTTTTATCATAGAAGGCAGAACAAGAAATAAAAGTGAAAACAAAGTGTTTCTAAATATTGATGAAAGCAGTCAGTTTCTGAGTGCGTTGCTGTTAAGTGGTGTATTCTGCCCGGAGGGATTTACGGTGGAACTGACGGGGAAGAGAGATGCGAAAGCCTATGTGAAAATTTCCATGAAAATGATGGAGGCCTTTGGATGCCACATGAAGCAGTGTTCCGAGAATGTTTATGAGATTCTGCCGGGACAAAGTTATCAGGCAAGAGAATACCAGATTGAGCCGGATGTATCGGCAGCCTGTTATTTTTATGCCATGGCGGCAGTGAATGGAGGAAGTGCCAGAGTAAACAACGTTCACTTTGACAGCACCCAGGGCGATATTCAGTTTTTGAAGGTGTTGGAGCAGATGGGATGCCATGTCCGGGACGAAGAGGCAGGAATTGTCCTGACAGCACCGGATGATGGAACATTGCGGGGCATTACGGTGAATATGAGTGATTTTTCCGATCAGACTATGACTCTTGCCGCTGTAGCAGCCTTTGCGGAGGGAGAGACGGTGATTCATGGAGTGGGACACATTCGGGGACAGGAGTCGGACCGTCTGCGAGCGATTGGAACTGAATTGAACCGACTGGGAATCCACTGTGAAGAACGCGAGGATGGTGTGTTGATTCAACCGGGAGAATGGAATTGTTCAGAAAGCAATCCGGTGGAAATTGAAACTTATGAAGATCACCGGATGGCCATGGCTTTTGCGGTGATTGGGACGAGACAGCCGGGGATTGTGATTAAAAATCCTCTTTGTTGCCGAAAAACCTTTGAAAATTACTTTGAAGTGTTGACAAAATTAAATTTAGAATTAAAATAAGAATAGGAAATGAAGGCACCGAAGCAACTTCCGGTGCCTTTACTAATAAAAATGGAGGATAGTGCGCGTCCTCGGCGACAAGCGCCTGCGGAATGGAGGAAGTATGAAAAAAGTTATTGATGTATTGAAAGAAAAAATGGTGGAAGGATTTGTGGGTGCCGGCTATGATGCGAAGTATGGCATGGTCAGTGTCAGCAATCGTCCGGACCTCTGCCAGTATCAGTGTAATGGTGCCATGGCAGCGGCCAAAGAATATAAAAAGGCTCCGATTATGATTGCCAATGATGTAGTGGCGAAAATTTCCGGGGATGCGCTGTTTGAGAAGATTGAGGCAGTGAATCCCGGCTTTATTAATATTACCGTCAGTGGTGCTTTTTTGGCAGAGCAGGCAGAGAAAATGGAGAAGGAAGAGCGGTTTGGCGTAGAACTGCCGGAGAAACAGAAAACCATCGTTATTGATTACGGTGGAGCGAATGTGGCAAAACCGCTTCATGTAGGACATCTGCGTCCGGCAATTATTGGTGAGAGTGTGAAACGCATCTGCCGTTTCATGGGTGATAACGTAATCGGTGACGTACATCTTGGTGACTGGGGGCTGCAGATTGGTCTTATTATCCGAGAGGTACAGAAACGCCAGCCGGATTTACCGTACTACGAGGATGACTATACCGGCCCATTCCCGGAGGAAGCACCGTTTACCATTAGTGATTTGGAGGAAATCTACCCCTGTGCCAGTGCGTATTCCAAGGAGCATGAGGATTATCTTCTGGAGGCACAGGAAATTACGGCGAAACTGCAGGATGGCCATGCCGGCTACCGCGCTTTGTGGCAGCATATCCTGAATGTGTCCATTGAAGATTTGAAGAAAAACTATGACAGTCTGAATGTGTTTTTTGATCTCTGGAAGAAGGAAAGTGATGCCCAGCCGTATATACCGGATATGGTAGAGAAAATGAAAGCGGATGGCATTGCCTATATGAGCGAGGGTGCTCTTGTTGTGGATGTGACAGAGGAAGGTGACAAGAAGGAACTGCCGCCTTGTCTTATTGTGAAGTCCAACGGTGCGTCTCTTTATGCCACCACCGATTTGGCCACTATTGTGGAGCGTGAGAAATTATTTCAACCGGACCAGATTATTTATCTGGCGGATAAGAGGCAGTCGTTGCATTTTACCCAGGTATTCCGGGTGGCAAAAAAGGCAGGTATCACCAGACCGGAAGTGGAGCTTAACTTTATTGGTTTCGGTACGATGAATGGCAAAGATGGCAAGCCCTTTAAGACAAGAGATGGTGGTGTGCTGCGTCTGCAGGCACTGCGGGAACAGATTAATGACCAGGTGTATCAGAAGATGAGTGAGAACCGGGACTATGAGGAACAGGAAGCAAAAGAAATCGCAGAAAAAGTAGGATTGGCAGCTCTCAAGTATGGCGATTTGTCCAATCAGGCCTCCAAAGACTACATTTTTGATATTGAGCGTTTTGCTTCTTTTGAGGGCAATACAGGGCCTTATATTTTGTATACCATTGTACGTATTAAATCTCTTCTGGCCAAATATGTAGAACAGGGCGGTGTTCTGTCGGAAGATACCAAACTATTGGCGCCACAGAGTGCCAGCGAGACAGAAGTTTATCTGACGCTGAGCCGTTTTGCCGATATGATGGAGAATGCTTATGCAGAGCTGGCACCACATAAAATTTGTCAGTACATTTTTGAATTGTCAGAGAGCTTCAATCATTTTTACCATGAGACAAAGATTCTCGCAGAAGAAGAGGAGGCGAGAAAGGCTTCCTATTTGAAACTGATTGGTCTTGTACAGAAAATTCTGGAGACATGTATTGATATGCTTGGATTTGAGGCACCAGACAAGATGTAGAGAAAGGTTGTGATCCCATGTTTGTTGGTCGTGAGAAAGAGCTTGCGATGTTAAACCAGTCCTATCAGGCAGCAGAGAATACCATGGTAATTCTCTATGGCAGGGAAGGAATGGGCAAGACAGCTTTGGTGAGACAATTTATTCAGGGAAAGGATGCGGTATACTATCAGGCAAGGGAATTGTCGGAAAAGGAGCAGACCCATTACTTTCAGGAGAAGTTAGAACAGGTACGGCAAAAGGCGGAAAAAGGACGTACCGTGTTTGTGGTGGATGAATTTGATTTGATGCAGAAGGGCTACAAAAACTTCCTGGCGGATTTTGCAAGGTTTGTGAAAGAATTGCCCCAGGGAAAGGTGATGATTCTTCTTGTGAGTTCTGCCATTCAGTGGGTGGAAAATTCCATGGTGGAGGATATGGGAGAGTTGGCAGGCGCCATCAGTTCTTTTATGAAACTGAAGGAATTTTCTTTTGTGGAGATGGTGGACCGGTTCCCGGATAGTACGACAGAAGAGTGCATTCTTATATATGGGATTCTCGGCGGTGTGCCGGCTTATCTCAATTACTGGAATCCGAAGGAGACGCTGCGGAAAAATATTATCCGGATTGTGCTTTCGGACACGGGGTCGATGCATCGGGAGGCACAACGCTTTTTGAAAACCTCTTTGCGGGAACTCCCTTTTTACAGCACGATTTTGTCTGTGCTGGCAGAGGATGAACCGAAGTTGAATTATTTGTATACGAGAACCGGATTCAGCCGGGCAAAAATATCTGTTTATATTAAAAATCTCATACAGATTGATGTGGCAGCGAAGATTTTTTCCTATGAGCCGGAGAAACGTGCCACAATCCAAAAAGGCCTCTATGGTATTACGGATTCTTTCCTTCAGTTCTGGTATAAGCTGGTTTATCCCCATATGTCTGAATTGAGTCTGCTGGAACCGGGTGATTTTTATGACCAGTTTATCAAAAATCAGCTTTCGGAACTGGCAGAGAAAACTTATATCAAGGTTTGCCGGGAATTTATGGATTTGATGAACCAGTACAATCATTTGCCGGCGAAATTTGGCAATTTTGGCAGTTTATATGGAAAATCAGGATTTATTCCGCTGATTGCCAATACCCAGGAGGGAGAACTGTTAGTCGGGACCTGTAAGTGGAGCAATAAGCCCATGGAACTGGCTGAATTCAAAACACTTCTGCAGAATATTGAACAGACAGGAAAAGAAGCAGATTACTATTACTTGTTTTCTAAGGAAGGTTTTACCAATGAGCTTTCTGTGATGGCACAGAATATGGATAACATACAGTGTATTGATTTGGAGGCGATGTAGTTGTATAAGGAAACAGCAGGGCTGATGATGTATGGTCAGCTGGGAAAAGACAGTATTTTGATGAAACTCAGCGATTTGTTTGAGCAGACGGAGCATGACACAGGACGCAGCAGGGAGGAACTGGTACGGACTATCTATGATCAGGTGTACCGCTTGCTGGAGTTGTCCACAACCTATGGGTTTGACAACAATTTGTGGCAGTGTTATATTGCTTTCCTTCTCGCAACTACGGAAAATCCTTTCAGTATTCTTTGTGAGACGGTGGGGGCTTCAAAAGATGGCACGGTGAATACCATTGTGAAGCAGGATATGGAACATTTTTACCGCCTTTTTCACTATGATTTTTCCACTGTGGAAAAGAAGCTGGGCGTGTCATGTTTTCAAATTTTGACTCATTATCATTCCATGGCCAAGGCGGAGAATACATACAACAAAAGTGTCAGTGAGAAAGTAAGAGCACTGTCAAAGGATCTTTGTACGGCGAAAAATGGAGAAGATTTCTTTGACCTTGTAACGGAGTTTTACAAACGCTACGGCGTTGGTAAGTTTGGTCTGAACAAGGCGTTCCGTGTTGTTCATCGCGGGGAGGAAATGATTTTGTCGCCCATTACCCATACTAGTGATGTGACACTGGATCAGTTGATTGGTTATGAGCTTCAGAAAAAGCAACTCATTGAAAATACCGAGGCGTTTGTTGAGGGACGGAAGGCGAACAACTGTCTGCTCTATGGTGACAGCGGCACAGGAAAGTCTACCTGTATCAAGGCAATTCTGAACCGTTATTATGACAAGGGCCTGCGGTTAATCGAAGTGTATAAACATCAGTTTCAGGATTTGTCGGCGATTATTGAAACCATCAAAAATCGGAATTACAAATTTATTATTTACATGGATGATTTGTCCTTTGAGGAATTTGAGATTGAATATAAATATTTGAAAGCAGTAATTGAAGGCGGTATGGAAGTTCGGCCGGATAATGTATTGATTTATGCTACGTCCAACCGGCGCCATCTGATTCGTGAGACATGGAGCGACCGCTCGGATATGTCCCAGGATGAACTGCACCGTTCCGATACCATGCAGGAGAAATTGTCCCTTGTGGCAAGATTTGGTGTGAGTATCAACTTCAGCAGACCGGGTAAAAAGGAATTTGACGAGATTGTCTGTGGACTGGCGAAGGAGCATCCGGAAATTACTCTTTCGGAAGAGGAACTGCTGATGCAGGCCAATGCATGGAGTATCCGCAATGGAGGGTATAGTGGCCGCGTGGCTGAGCAGTTTATCATTCATCTGCAGTCACAGGCCAAATAAAAGAAACGAGAAAGGAATCGCAGGTTATGTTTGAACGTTTTTTCCCAGATGCAACGGTATCATCCACATATGCCATTGACTATGAAAAATTGTATCGAGAGGGTTTTCGGGGAATTCTTTTTGATATTGATAATACCCTGGTTGAACATGGCAAGGAGGCGACGGAACAGGCCAAGAAGCTTTTTGTCCGCCTGAAAAAGATAGGGTTCGAATGTTGTCTGATTTCCAATAACAAAAAGAAACGGGTTCATTCTTTCAATGAAGAAATTGGGGTACACACCGTGTTTAATGCACATAAACCGGCGAAAAAAGGTTATTATTATGCCATGGAACTGATGAACACAAGACCAGAGAATACGGTGTTTGTCGGGGACCAGCTGTTCACTGATATTTTTGGGGCAAAACGCATTGGTTTGAAAAATTTTCTGGTGAAGCCAATCAATGAGAAGGAAGAGTTCCAGATTGTTCTGAAACGGAAACTGGAATGGATTGTTTTAAAGGAATACCGTGCCAAAAAGCGGGCGGAAAAGAGGAAGAAAAGATGCGAAAAGAAATGGAAGAAAAAATATTTCAATCCGGTCAAGTAGAGGCAGTTCTCCTGACAAGTCCGGCCAATATGCGTTACGTAGCGGGCTTTACAGGGGAAGGATATGTTTATCTTTCCAAAGAACAGCGGGTGGTGGTGACGGATTCCCGCTATACCATTGCTGCAAAAGCGGAGTGTCAGGGCTTTTCTGTTGTGGAGTGGGGAAAAGAGGGGTACTTTGTCCAACTTATTTCCTGTATCAAAAAGGAAAATAATCTGCATTCTCTCGGGATTGAAGATGAATCGATGACTCTTTCTCTGTACCGTAAACTGCAAAAACAGTTAGCAAAGGATGACTGTAGTTCCGTGGAACTTAAGGAAATGGGACAGAAGATTAGTGAGCTTCGTCAGGTCAAAACCCGGGAGGAACAGGATATTCTGCGTCAGGCTGAGGCTATCGGCGACCGTGCTTTTGCCAAGGTGTTACCACATTTGCAGTCGGGGATTTCGGAAAAGCAGGTGGCTGCATGGCTGGAGTTTTATATGAAAGAAGAGGGAGCAGAGGGATTCAGTTTTGATACCATTGCTGCCTCGGGAGAGCATTCTGCCATGCCCCATGCGGTACCAACAGATAAGGTGTTGGCAGAAGGTGATTTTCTCACAATGGATTTTGGATGCTTGTACCGGGGCTACTGTTCGGACATGACCCGCACGGTTGTTATTGGGCAGGCCAGCGACAAACAACGTGAGATTTATGAGACGGTGCTTCGTGCACAGGAGACGGCACTGCAAGGAATCCGTCCCGGTATGACCGGCAAGGAGATTGATGCATTGGCAAGGGATGTTATTGTGGATGCCGGATATGGTGAATATTTTGGACATGCTCTGGGTCATTCCGTTGGCCTCGAGATTCATGAAAGACCGAATTTCTCTGCGAAGGAAAAAACGGTGATTCAACCGGGGATGGTCATTACGGTGGAACCGGGCATTTATGTAGAGGGGATTGGTGGCGTCCGGATTGAGGACGTGGTCATTATTACAGAGGATGGTTGCGAGAATATTACCCATTCTCCCAAGGAACTGATGGAACAGAAAGGATGAAATCAATGAGACCAAAGATATGTGTACCCATTGTGGCTTCCCTGCGGGACGAAATTCTGAGGCAGGCGGAGACCATTTCTACTCTGCCGGTGGAAATGGTAGAATGGCGAGTGGATTTCTATGCCGGTTATGAGAAGGAAATAGGCAGTATTGTTCAGGAACTGAAACGCTGGCTTATGGATAAAGAGCTGATTGTTACAATCCGCACGGAGTCAGAAGGAGGCGAGCCCAATGGTTCCCGGTTTGACTATTTTTTAGTTGTGGAGGAAATTTTGCAGCAGGGGATAGCAGATTATGTGGACCTTGAGGTGGCCCGGGATGAAAGAAAGGTTTCCGAACTCTGCAGACGTTATGCGGAGAGCTACACGAAGGTCATTGGTTCGTATCATGATTTTTCGGCAACGCCATCGGGAGAGGAGATTGTGAGGCGGCTTACGCTGGCAAAGAACTGCGGATGTGCGATGGGAAAACTGGCCTGTATGCCGGCGAAACGGGAAGATGTGGATACGTTATTGAATGGCACAGCGGCTATGAAAGAAGCAGAGCCGGAGTTTCCGCTCATTACCATGTCCATGGGAGAGCTGGGAGTTGTTTCCAGACTTTACGGTGGACTGTATGGCTCTGAGGTCTCTTTTGGATGCGTGGCACAGACATCGGCACCCGGACAGATTTCCTATGAAGAGATGCGGCAGGTGTTTGAACGAATTTACCGGGGCAATCGCCACATCATTTTAATTGGATTTATGGGAGTTGGTAAATCAACCATATCACGGGAACTGATGCATCAATCTTCGCGTCCGGAGATTGATACAGACCAGTGGATTGAAGAGAGGGAAGGGAGAACTATTGCCGATATTTTTGCTGAGGAGGGCGAGGAATATTTCCGCGATTTGGAAACAGCTATCATCGATGATCTGGGTGACCGGAAACCGGCCATTATTTCCTGCGGCGGTGGAATGGCACTTCGTGAACTCAATGTGCGCAAATTGCAGGCAATGGGAAATATCGTATTGCTTACGGCAAAGCCGGAAACTATTTTTGAGCGGGTAAGGCATAATACCAATCGTCCCCTTCTCAATAACAACATGAATGTGGAATATATTGCAGAACTCATGGAGAAGAGGCGTCCCTACTATGAGCATGCGGCCACGGTGACAGTTGCCACGGATAACAAGATGATTAGCGAGATTGCGAAAGAAATACTTGAAAAATGCTTTTAAATATAATAGAATTATAAATAAGTATGAATTTATTGTCGTTTTGTGCGACGGAAAGAGAGGAAACTATGGTATCAGCAGGAGATTTCAGAAACGGTTTGACAGTTGAGATTGAGGGAACTGTTTTTCAGATTATCGAGTTCCAGCATGTTAAGCCTGGTAAAGGTGCTGCATTTGTTCGTACCAAATTAAAAAATGTAGTAGATGGTGGTGTTGTGGAGAAGACATTCCGTCCGACGGAGAAATATCCACAGGCCCATATTGATAAAAAGGAAATGCATTATTTGTACAACGATGGTGAGATGTACAACTTCATGGACAATGAAACCTATGAGCAGATTGCATTGACCGAGGAAGCCGTGGGAGAATCCATGAAATTTGTAAAAGAAAACGATAATGTCAAGATGGTATCCTATAAAGGAAACATCTTTGCCATCGAGCCACCGATGTTCGCTGAACTGGAAGTTACAGAGACTGAGCCTGGCGTAAAAGGAGACACAGCAACCAACGTAACCAAACCAGCCACAGTAGAAACCGGTGCTCAGGTAGCAGTACCGATCTTCGTCAACCAGGGCGACAAAATCCAGATCGACACAAGAACCGGGGAATACTTGAAAAGGCTTTAAGCCATGCAGAAATAAAAAAACAGACACTGTGGGAATGCTTGCATTCCAAGCAGTGTCTGTTTTTTTATTTCTATGTGGCGCATGCCACACATGAGGACGCTAGTCCGAATGGGCATGGCATAAAGCCTTTTCAAGTAGGAGAGGGAAGGCGCATGCCACACATGAGGAAAAAGGAGCATGATGTGCTCCTTTAATACAACGTAATGCCTTGTCGTAATATTGAGTTCCAATTACTTTTTTGAAAGAGAAATCGAACGACGATGACTGCTTTTTTCAATTCGTCAATGATGAAAAAAGCAAGATAGTTTTTTACGATAACGTAACGAATTCCCCAGGAATTAAGAACGGGATCATCTACTACTTTGCAACGTTCAGGAAACTCATCTAATGAATTAATCTGAGCTTCTGCTTCATCTAATAAATCGTCTGCAGCTTTTGGATTTTTTAACAAAAATTCAATATGGTCAGATGCAGCGAGTAAATCTCTTTCAGCGGTTTTGGTGATGCGTACCTGATAAGTCATCGGTTACGTTTCCTTCTTATGTCGGATATTGCATCGGAGAATAATCTGGTATTACCTTCTTCGATGTCAGTCAAGCCCTCTTTGATTTGACCATAAAGTTCAAAACAGCTTGTTAATTCTTCATAAGCTTCAATGCTCATTACGGCAAGATCACCTTTTCCGTTCTTTGTGATAAACACAGGTTCTGGATAAGTGTGGCAAAAGGTTGATATTTCATTGTAGTTATTTCTAAGATCAGCACTTGACTTAATAACTGGCATATAAAAAACCCCCTTCAATAACAAAATTATACACAAATTTTGTTATAGAGTCAATGGATATACCATTAGTGTTAGCAAGATAAACACAACTATTCATATGTATCTGACCGCAAGGTCGGGAACACAGCCCGCAGGGTGAAGTTCCCGGCGGGCTTCAGTGCTCTGAAAAATCAGAGCAGATGCTCCGCAGGATTGCAGAAATGCACAGAGGAAAATCATGCGTTGCATGATGTGCATTTCGCAGCATGAATGCAGGCATTCATGATAAAAAAGAAAGCGAGGTTAGAAACATGGGTTTATTTACAGACGGATTTAAGTTATTAAAGAAGCTCATCAATGGAAATGGCTTTGTATTTGGTGTGCCGGGATCCAATGAACGAATACTTTGATATTGCTGAGACCTATGGTGGAACTGTATTAAATATGTCTACCTACACAGATAACTATGTGAATCCGCTGGAGTTGGATGTGTGGAACCTTGATTCGAATGATTCCAAGGGAATGGTAAGAGAAAAAGGCGAGTTCATGCTAGGTCTATGTGAGCAGTGTATCGGGGACAGCTTAAATTCAAGACAGAAGTCAATCATTGATCGTTGTGTGAGAAAGCTGTATATCGACATTGCAAGGAGCAAAGAGAAGTATATCCCGGTGATGAGTGATTTTTACGATATCCTTATGGCACAGCCGGAGGATGAGGCAAAGGACATTGCATTGTCTTTGGAGCTTTTCGTAAATGGTTCACTTAATATCTTCAATCATCAGACAAATGTGGATGTGGATAACAGATTCACAGTATATGGCATCAGGGACTTAGGTACAGAGCTTAGTCCTATCACAATGCTTGTTATGATGGAGTCCATTCAGAACAGAATTGTTGAGAATGGTAAGAGAGGCAAGGCAACATGGCTCTATATTGATGAGTTCCATGTCTTACTTAATTCAGAGTATTCTGCGAAATATTTACAGCAGCTCTGGAAGAAAGTAAGAAAGCAGGGAGGACTTTGTACTGGTATCACTCAGAATGTGGTTGATCTGTTACAGAACTACACTGCAACAACGATGCTTGCAAACTCTGAGTTCGTGGCACTCTTAAAGCAGGCGAATACAGATAGTTCCAAGATGGCGGAGGTTATCGGGGTATCAGAGGCACAGCTTCGGTTCGTAACTAATACCGCCTCTGGAATGGGACTTATTAAGTGTGGTTCGGTGGTGATTCCGTTTGATAATCAGATTAGTAAGGATACAGACCTTTACAGGCTGTATAACACCAATATTCACGAGAAGATTGCAGAACAGAAGAAACGTGAAATGCAGAATAATGTCGAATAAAGTTGATAGAGGTCGCAATTTGCGACCTCAAAGCATAGCCATCCGGGAAGCTGGGTGGCTGTTTTGCATTTTGAGTGAAAGAAGGTGAGAACATTGAAGATAAAGAAAGTGGATGACAAGCCAATGGTCATTCACACCAAGGAGAAAGCCAAGATTCATGCCCATGAACCAAAGGGAGCCAAGATTAAAGGCAGCAACATCTATACAGTAGAGAGAGGTCCTAAGACTATCGGTGCAACAGGGATATGTTACAGTACAGAGATTACTTGCAAAGGAAGCATTCGGTAAAAAGACGATACGAAGTGTGAAAACATCCGAAGCAAAGCTGTTCCTTATAAAATTGCAACAGGAAGATGGGAAAAGCTACAGTTCCATTCATACCATCCGGGGAGTGCTGCGCCCGGCCTTTCAGATGGCGGTGGATGATGACATTCTTGTAAAGAATCCATTCGGATTCCAGCTTGCCGGGGTATTGGTAAATGACGCAGTCACAAGAGAGGCAGTCACAAAAGAGCAGATGAGAAAGTTCCTAAAGTTTGTGTATGACGATGTGGTGTACTGCAAATACTATGAAGTGGTGTACATACTCTTTCATACGGGAGTGAGAATATCAGAATTTTGTGGCTTGACGCTGAAGGACATTGATTTGCAGAACAAAACTATGAATATCGACCATCAGTTGCAGAGAACATCAGATATGCGGTATATCATAGAAAACACAAAGACGGATGCAGGAACAAGAGTGTTGCCGATTACAGAGGATGTGGCACAAATGTTTCAGGCGATCATTGAGGACAGAAATGCACCGAAAGTGGAGAAGTCCATAGATGGATATAGCGGATTTCTATTTTACGATGATAATGGAATGCCATTTGTTGCAATGCATTGGCAACACCGCTTTAATCATATGGTCGGCAGATACAATGACATCTACCGGATGCAGATGCCAAACACTACTCCACATGTATGCCGACACACCTATTGCTCGAATATGGCGAAATCGGGCATGAATCCTAAGACACTACAGTACCTCATGGGGCATTCGGATATATCGGTCACAATGAATGTGTACACGCATATCGGATTTGATGATGCTGAGGAAGAATTGAAGCGGATGGAAGAGTTTAGGAAGGCGCAGGCGGAGGTTGAACAGAAGAAGGAGAAACCGATGTCGCAGAAGATGTTCAAGGCAATTTAATATGGAAGATGGGTAACGCTCTGGCTTAGGGTGGAGCGTTATTTTTGTGGAAAAATGAGATGTTCTGAGATATAATTATTGTGTTAAGTATATTTATGAAACATTGTATAACACACATAAGATTTAATGCTGAGAAATTACAAATTTGTCATTGTTGAAAATAGATTTTCACATTAACGAGAAAGGGTGACGAAATGGAAAAAATACAAGTAGTGCTAGCTTCTCCATCGGATTTGGCTGATGAACGTCAAATGATTAAAGACTTAGTGAATTCATTAAATCCATTATATATGAAAAATGGAATATGTATTGATTTAAGAATGTGGGAAAACAGTACACCTGGAATGAATGCTGATGGACCGCAAGGTTTAATTGATAGGGATTTAGAAATTACCAATGCAGATTTATTTATTTGTATGTATTGGAAAAAAATAGGTACAAAGTTAGCAAACGAAGATGTTGCAGGTACAGAGCATGAACTTAATTTGGCATTGGATAGTTATCATAAACGTAGAAAACCTGATATTAAAGCTTTTTTTAAGGTGATTGATGAATCTGAAAAAAATGATGATACAAGGAAAATTTCTGCAATATCAAATAAACTACAACCTTTAGGTTTATATACACCATTCAAAGATATAAGTGAACTAAAAGATAATGTAAGTAAAATCTTACAAGATGAAGTAATGAATTTGATTCGTAAGCAAGGACAAGTTATGCCTGAAATACATAAATATATTGAAATTTCAGACACAAATGAATTTATCAGTAATTTTTCATCTAATAATAAATTAGTTTTAAATAAAGGTTATTATGATATGTTGGATTTTGAAAGGGAAAATACAGATAATATTTTTAAAGAAGAAGTATTTGACGGAAATCAACTTGTGGTATCCAACATATCAAATGTTACTGTTGTGGGGGATAATTCGACATTGCTTGTTAATCCGAGATATGCAAATGTGATTTGTTTTCGTGAGTGCTCTAATATAAAATTGATTGGATTAACACTAGGCCATACGCCTCGAAAGGGAAGTTGTATGGGATCTGTCTTGCGGTTTGAGAATTGCAACAACATACAATTAGATTCGTTAGAATTATTTGGATGTGGAACATACGGAATTGAATTAGAAAACTGCACTAATATTCGAACCAATGGGACTAAAATTTTTGAGTGCTCTTATGGAGCATTAAGTATAATAAATTCAAATTTAGAATTTTCAAATAGCATGATATATGATTGCAATAAAACTGTAGGTTGTATTATTGAAGCTACAAATAGTCAATTAGATTTTAATAATGTATCGATCTTTAATAATTATATAGATAACTATCTGATTTCTTTGGAATCTTCTAGTTTGTTTTGCAGTGGTGTTTGTGTGTATTCTAATTCATTTGCTGGCTTATGTAATCAAGCGATTCCATTTGGATTATTTGAAGAAAATAATGTAATTCAAAGTAGGGAAGAGTTTAATATCACAATTTCTTCTTCAAAAAAAACTACAAGAGATGTATATGAAGAAATTAAAGAATTTGTTTGTATATATGGGAAAATAGAAGAATCTGTTTTTGATGATGGACAAATCTATATAAATGTTATAACGTCTAGATTTGAGAATATTTCCCAAATAGAAAGCTTTATAGAGGGGTATGATAATCTGGCAACGGCATGCGGTTAATTACGATTCCTTAGTAGTAACCCATTCCCTTTTACTACTAATTTTACTACTAACAAGTAGTAACAACATGCTCAATTCTGCTCTGATTTGCCACAATCCGTAATTTCAGAGCAAACTACACGAATCCCAGAAACCCTTACAAAAACAGGGCATTCCGGGGCAAAACAAGGAGAAATAAAACTATGATAAAAATACTTTTCATCTGCCACGGCAACATTTAAAGTATGGCGAGAAAGACTCGATTTTGTAGGATTTTCTAGATAGAAACAAATAATTTACACCTTATTTATACCTTTGGAAGACCGAATCGGAATAATTAAAAAAGTTGTCATA
>JALENH010000008.1 GCA_022767895.1 Eubacterium sp. | reverse complement strand
ATTTTGAAACTGTTTTGTCACTGATTCCTAATTTCTCAGAAAGTTGTTTTTGCGTATAGCCTTTTCTTTTTCTCTCCTGCGCAATAAACTTTCCGATCAATATCTGGTCCATCTGGTTTCCTCCTTTCTGAGTTGATTATCGCTCAAAATTGCTCCCTATCACACCCACGGAACGTAGAAAATGGTGAATTTATGCGGATTCTACGCTCCGTAGAGTAAACAAACGGATTCTATTAATGGTGGATATACATTATTCTTTTTCTGTATAAACAGCACACACATTTGGCGCAAGGTCCTTTGTGTCATGAAAATCATTTTCGATAACGCCCATTCCTGCAACAATTTTCTTCCCACATAGGCAAAGGTACCAACCATAATTTGTCTCGTTATTTAAATAGGCATTCATACATTCTAAATATGTCTCTTGGGGCACACCCCATTTGCTATGAAACCAGGCTGCATCTTCCTCAATTAAGTCTTTCTCTCATCCAATTCCTGAAAAACCAACCTTATCCCCAACGTCCGTTCACATGAAAGAAATATCCCAAGTTAAAACGAACCTCTCGTCTTTCAATATCCTTATTGGTATAACAACATTTGTCAAATCCAATCAGTTCAAATCCCTGATGCAAATAGAAGCCTATTGCATTTGTATTGCAGGACTGTGTTTCAAGAATAATAGCTCTTCTCTTTTGCTCCTTCGCAATTTCCTTAGCCTTGTCCATAAGGCGTCTACCCCATCCCTGTTTTTGTAATGCATCGTTGACCCAAAGTTCCGTTATTATCAATCGGTTTGACCAACTTTCCGGACATACCTCGATACAAGCAAGCAGTTCACCATTATCGCCAACGATACCGTACGCTTCCGCACCTTCCCAGTGATCTTGATACAAGCTATCCGGGAAATCGTATTCGTCAGGGGTATGAACAATCTCCTTCTCTGCCTTTTTCTGAACAAGATGAATCGTGCAACCCTTTTCATCCAGAGGAGACATTTCTACATCAAAATAACTGTCACTTCTTGTGACCATCATAATCGGAGTGCCCTTCCACCGTTCTTTTGGCAAATGTTTTATTTCGTACTTTTTCTCTTCCAGGGTGGGCAACACCTCCAACACTCTACAAGTTGCCAATTCATCCTTCCTCTTGAATATCTCACTTTTCTCTACCCACTGATAAGCAATTGTCTCTCCTTCTTGTAAGGTTACAGCATCCTTCTCACAGGTAACGGTAGCCAAATATATAACATAATGGCAATGATGCTTACTTACCGTAATTTTCCCCACCTCAAGCAATGTATCAGCAGAAAGGCCCGTTTCTTCTAATAATTCTCTTTTCGCACATTCCAAAGGATTTTCCCCCTGTAGAGCTGAGCCTCCGGCAGTAAGCTCCCAGCAGCCCGGAGCTCCTTCTTTTCTATAATCCCTCTGCATCAAAAGAAATAATCCGTCTGCATGACTCACTACTATATCACAAACCAAATGATATTCATCGTCAGAAAAAGTTGATTCCTGTCCCCGGATAAGAACCTTTCCCTCGACCTTGTTAAAATCTCTATCATAACAATCCCACAACTCGCTCATCGTCTGTTCCTCTCTTGCTTTCATAATCTCAAACCATTCCATGTTTTTTTCCTAAAATCTACCCATTAATTCATTCTCTATTTGCAAGGTTCTTCCTTTCTGAAAAATCTAGCACAAAAATATGTTTGAAGTCTACTTCCAACATCCAATAATCTTCCAGTCAATTCTGAAAAATAAAGCGGTGATTTTTTCAATAAGACTGAAAGTATCCCCCTTGATTCTTGGAGAGCCATTTAATATCAACGTTTTCATAGTGGTCTCCTTTACAAATTTACATTGCTTTCTCAACAGTTTAGATTTATTAAACTGATTATTTTCTGAGCTACTTGTGATGGGGTCATATCTGTTGTATCAATACATGGATAATCATAGTCATCGTAAAATGAATAAGTATCTTTCTTTCTCCTTCAAAAAAATCCAATTCACCATTTTCATCCTTCAATTCATAGAAAAGCAGCAATTCATGCCTTAACTCCTAAATCAGAAGCTGTAATCTGTATTGTTCCGCATCCATATTCCCTTGCTTCTTCAACAATCCGATGCAGAAGCCCTTTGGCAATTCCCATTCTTCTATAATCGGGATCCGTAAACATACTCGACAAAGGTCCTATCTTTCCACTTGGACATCCAAAATACGGTGGCTTTTCTATAAATGACATCCCACTCGTACCGATTATCTTTTCTTCCTTTTCATAAAATGAACATCTGGATTTCATCTTAATATTACTCCCAATTTTTCAAGGTTTTCTTTCGTTTTTTCAAATCGCGGCAAATTGGATACACCTACCATTTCTATCTCTGAAATACTCTTTGATTCAAGATAGGTAATCAATTCTTTATATATACTATATCATACTGGTGCTTTTGAGCTTCGATTATTCGCTCGTTGATTTTCTGCACTATATCGTTTTCATACTTTGAAACATATGACTTTTGAATATCTATAACCAATAATGCTTTCATATTTCTCCTTCTTATTCTTCATATAAATGGAGCAATTGGGCAGGCACCGCATTGAAAAACTGAAAGTACTTATTGTAAATCTATGTCAAAATCAAATCAACTCTCCTAAGCAGAAAATCAATAATATTGACATGTATGATTCCGTCATGGCTCATATCAATTTTATCGAGAGACATAACATATTTAGGTGAGGCATCGGTGATTTTGCTGTAAGCACCAAATTCTCTTTCTATGGTTTCTTTACTTGCCAAAAGATACGAAACCTGAATAAAGCACTTCTTGCCGTTCTTTATAGCGACAAAATCTATCGCATATTGTTTTTCCTTGTTGCTTAATGCCGATTTCCCAACAATGTTATATCTTCCAACTCCGTGAATCAAATATGCTTTTTTCATGCGCTCCAAGTAATTGTATACGGTACGCTTTGAAATATCTTTGTTATTTTCTTTATAAGTAGCAATGATGTTTTCGATTGATAATTCTTTACCTACATTGGCAAGAATATATAATGATATGTCCATAAATGCCTTTTTATCAGCACTTTTCGTCTTTCCTACAATATCCCTATTGACAATACTCTCATACAAATTTGTTAAGTATTTGTGCACTGCGAACTCTTCTGAATAATCAAAGCGGAGCGGAAATCCGCCCCATTTTAAATAATCCATAAACATATCATCTGTGAACTCTTTATCATTGAGTTCAAAATACTGCTTCATTTCATAAAAGGAAAACGGAAAAACCTCAAACTCAACAGTTCTTCCTGTAAGCAGAGTAGCAAGTTCTCCTGAAAGTAATGTTGAAGTACTACCAGTAACAAAAAGAGAGACATTAAGTGTTGCCCTAAAGGAAGCCAGTGCTTTCTCAAAATTTTCAATATGCTGAATTTCATCTAAAAATATATAATACCTGTAATTACCTTTATTATATCAGAATCATAATAAGGTCTTATTTGCTCGAGATATGTTTCTCTTTTAAGTTTCATATTGCACCTCCACGATGCACATTATATCTTTTTTTCCATTTTTTGTGCAAGCACACCTTTCACATTTTTTGATATTTTGTCTTTTGTGCATAGTTTGATTCAACCGTGCCCATTACTTCTCGTTTTAATAACTTTATTATTTCTTTTTCATGATCTTTTGTAAACTCACTCAATTCATAAGATCTTATTCTTTGATTTACCATTATTGGAACGACAAACCCATTCTTTGAAAGAACTGATAATCGATTGATAACTGTTTTATTCGTTACTTTTAACTCTTTACTCACTTCTATTGGTGTAAACTCTCGTTTATACTTTTTAATAAGCAACAGAAGAAGCTCTTTCTCTTTTCCTCTAAGATATGAGATACTACCTTCCACATCTGTCTCATTAGAACTAATCTGTAAATCACATACCTTATTTGAATAAAGCTGAACCATTCGCAGAAAATAATTAATCCAAACCTCTGGATGTGGTGGATTATCACGCCCCGAATAATACAAAGCTGGCAGCCCCATCTGAATCGACTCATAATATTCATCAATATCATACGCAAAATATTCCTCAAGCGAGCCAATACCATTAAATCCATACCCGTTTAAATCCATAATGTAGCCCGATAATAATCTGGCAGTTCTTCCATTTCCATCTTCAAAAGGATGAATTGTAACCAATTGATAGTGTACAACTGCAGCTACAATTAAAGGATGGTCATCTGTAGTATTCACATATTCAACTAGTTCATCTATTAATGCGGGAATATCACAGTATTCAGGTGGAATATAATCCGGATTACCTGTTTTTGAATCATAAACGGCAAACAATACACCTGGTGGCATGGGCCCCCTAAGACCTATTTTTTCTTTGGATGCACCTTTTTCTACTAATTTTTGCACATCCATTATCAATTGTTTTGAAAAAGGTTCCCTTTTATTTACCATCGCTTCTAAGTAATTAAGTGCCAGAAAATAGTTTCTTACTTCTTGTTCCGGTTTTAGAAAATGCTTCCTCTCATCACTTTCAATCACTTCATCTACCTGCTTCTCTGACAATGGATTTCCTTCGATTTTATTCGAAGCATACGAACTCTTCTTTTTTGAATTCTTACGTAGTTTATTGGCAACATTCCTTGACAATTTTACAGTTGATACACGGTATCTATTTTTTTCGATTTCAATTATATATTTTAGGATTTCGTTCGTTAATGTAACACGAATCATGAAAAACACTTCCTTCCAAGTTTTATTATACCCGAAAGGAAGCGTAATTTCCATTATTTTTTCACTATTTTTTCACTATTTT
>JALENH010000330.1 GCA_022767895.1 Eubacterium sp. | reverse complement strand
CGAGCACGGAATCCAGACCGATGAGCCGGCAAAAGTCTAAGGCTTCCTGCAAAAGAGCAGTTCCATATCCCTGTCCCCACTCCGAGGGGCGGATGCTGTATCCCACATGTCCGCCCTCCCGAAAAAGAAACGCATTCAATCCATATCGGATATTTGCCATGCCGATGATTTTTTCATCTTCCTCCCGGACATACAACAACGTTGTATTGGGAATCGTTTTGAACTGTTCCAGGAAATCCCTGCCTTTTCTGCCGGATGAACCCTGGACCGAAATCCCCTTTTCCTCAAATTCCCGGAAATATGCCGCCACCTCATCCGAAGGGAAATCCTCCGCTGCCACCAATTTCACTCCCGCTCTCATTATCACACCTGCAATTTCTGAAGAAAAGCTTGGGTCCGCTCGTTCTTCGGATGGTCAATCACATCCTCCGGTCGGCCTTCTTCCACCACCATACCGTCATTCATGAAAATAACCCGGTCGGATACAGCTCTGGCGAAATCAATCTCATGGGTCACAATTACCATGGTCATTTTTTCCGCAGCCAGATATTTCAGCACCCGCAAAATCTCTGCCGTGATTTCCGGATCCAGCGCCGAGGTAGGTTCATCAAAATACAACATTTTCGGGTTCATGGCCAGCGCTCTGGCAATGGCCACCCGCTGTTTCTGCCCGCCGGACAACTCGCAGGGATAAGCGTCCGCCTTGTCTGCCAATCCCAATTTATCAAGAAGCTGATGTGCGATTTTCTCCACTTCCGCCCGGGGACGTTTCTGGTTCTTCACCGGGGCATCCACAATATTTTTCATCACCGAGAAATGAGGGAATAAATTAAAATCCTGAAAAACCAGGCCAAAATTCCCCTGCGCCTCCAAAAGCTTCGCCCGGCCCGGGTACACCGCCTTTCCCTGCTCATCACTTGTCACATACACTTTACCATCATAGGCGATGGTGCCACTGTCAATCTGCTCCAGGAAAGTTGCGCTCCGCAAAAGTGTGGATTTGCCGGAACCGGATGGTCCCAGTATGGACACCACTTCTCCTTCTTCCACACAAAAACTGATGTCCTTCAAAACTTCCTTGCCGTCCTCAAAACTCTTTTTAATATGTTTCAGTTCCAATACACTCATTTTCATCCCTCACTTTCCTAGCGGTAATAATCCAGTTTCTTCTCGATGGCTTCCATCACAAAGGCCACAACAAAGTTAAAGATATAGTAGAACAGACCCGCGATAAACAACGGCATCAGCGACGCCTGGGCTGCCGCAATCTGCTTTGCCATGGTGAACATCTCCGTGTAGGCAAGAGCGAATGCAAGAGAAGTATCTTTCACCAGTGTAATAACTTCGTTGGTCACCGGCGGCATGACCCGTTTCACCATCTGTGGGAAAATAATACGGAAGAAGGTCTGTCGCCTGCCGTATCCCATAACCTGTGCCGCTTCCCGCTGACCCTTGGGGATGCTCTGAATCCCGGAGCGGTAAATTTCCGCAAAATAGGCCGCATAGTTTAGGGAAAATCCGATGATTACCGCATAGAACCGGTACATATATGGGGTGGAGATGCCAAATACATAATACGGTGCAAAAAATACAACTAAAAGCTGCAGCATCAGCGGCGTACCGCGCATGATGGAAATATAAATTTTCGCAATCCACTGCAAGACACGGAACCGTGATATCCGGACAGCCGCAATCAAAAGTCCCAGCGGGAGAGCAAAGAGCAGCGTCAACAGGAAAATGCTCAAGGTCGCTAACATACCGCTTCCCAGCTGTTTCACGACAGACCACAGATTCCCCTTATTGGCTTTCGGCGCCTCGGTCTCGGTTTTCTTTTCCGTCTCTTCTACCTTGTTGATTTTGGAAGCATCCACCGCAGGCACCTTCCCACCGTCCACGTATTTTGTATCTTCTGCTGAAAGACAGGCACTTTCCTTCAATCCCCATTTTCCCGCAATCTGTTCAAAAG
>JALENH010000216.1 GCA_022767895.1 Eubacterium sp. | reverse complement strand
GTTAAAAGCGTCGCAATATCGGATAAATCTTGCTGCTTTATCGGAGGAATCACAATCCAGTACGCCTGCCATAAATTTTGGCTGATCGGCAATGATACCAATAGCAACTCCCTTGATTCGTCCAAAACCAACAACCACGTTTTTGGCAAATTCTTCCTGAACTTCTAAGAATGAACCGGGATCCACAATGCCGTTGATTACATCGTGGATATCATAACTCTGGTTACTTTTCTCAGGGATTATGTTTGTTAAATCTTCATTAAACTCTACGCCTTCGTTATATTTTGGCAATGCCACCGTGTTTGTGTGGAGGTATCCCTCTTCGTAGCAAGGCGGAATAATGGAAATCAGTTCCTTCACCTTTTTGAAACATTCTTTTTCGTTTGGCATATGGAAGTGAGCGACACCGCTTCGGGTAGCATGTACACTGGCACCCCCCAGAGCATTGGCAGTGATATCTTCATTGGTTACACTCTTGATGACCTTCGGGCCGGTTACGAACATCTGACTGATGTCGTCGATAACAAAAATGAAATCGGTAATACCCGGTGAGTAGACGGCACCGCCGGCACAATTTCCGGCTATAATGGAAATCTGAGGAATGTAACCGGATGCCATTGTATTATAATAGAAGATTTCGCCATAACCGGCAAGGGCGTTAACACCTTCTTGAATTCGTGCTCCACCGGAATCATTGATTCCGATGACCGGACAGCGGCTTTCTATGGCCATTTTGATGGCGTTGGCTATTTTGAAACCATGCTGTTTCCCAAGAGTACCACCGATAACAGTAAAGTCTTCGGAGTAAATCACTACCTTCTGACCACCGATGGTTCCGTATCCGGTGATGACACCGTCATAAGGAAATTGACCTTTCTTAATGTTGAAGGCATCCTCCAGATTGGTAATGTTGGAACCGATTTCCCGGAAAGAGTCCTCGTCCAACAGCATACAAATCCGCTCCAGTGCGTGAAGCTTGCCTAATTTGTGTTGCTTTTCCATATTGTAGATAGACATCTTTTCATTTCTCCATTCTTTGTTATTGCAATGTATTTATTTCTTCTAATGGTATCATAAATGAAAAATATGTCAACGAAAACGATAAATTCTTTTTTCTTGTCAATATATTTTAGTTGTGATATCATTATTAGGGCTAGAGTCAAATTATAATGGCCAAAGATGTGTTAGAAAGTGATTTCTGGAAAGAAGGGCAGAGGAATGATTAATTTTAATGTGCCACCGTCAGTGGGGAATGAACTGACATATATGAAAGAGGCAATGGATAATCATAAAATATGCGGAGATGGTGCATTTACCCAAAAATGCAATTTCTGGATGGAAGAACAGTTCCATGCAAAAAAGGCTTTGCTTACAACATCCTGTACACATGCAACGGAGATGGCGGCTCTTTTGCTGGATATAAAACCAGGAGATGAGGTGATTATGCCGTCTTATACCTTTGTATCAACAGCAGACGCTTTTGTCCTTCGGGGAGCAACAGCGGTATTTGTGGATATTCGTCCGGACACGATGAATATTGATGAAACTTTGATTGAACAGGCGATTACTGACAAAACAAAGGCTATTGTACCAGTACATTATGCTGGGGTTAGCTGCGAGATGGACACGATTATGGATATTGCTCATCGCCATCATCTTGCTGTTGTTGAAGATGCGGCACAGGGGGTTATGTCGACATATAAAGGGAAAGCGCTTGGGACAATCGGTGATTTTGGCTGTTTTAGTTTTCACGAGACAAAAAACTATTCCATGGGCGAAGGTGGTGCTTTGCTCCTGCGGGATGAGAAATATGTTGAGGAAGCCGAGATTATTCGTGAGAAAGGAACAGACCGTGCCAAGTTCTTCCGTGGACAGGTTGATAAATATCGTTGGGTTAATTATGGCAGTTCTTATTTGCCAAGTGACATGAATGCAGCATATCTTTGGGCACAATTGGAAAAAGCAGATGAAATTAATGATAAGAGAAGAGCATTGTGGCAACAATATTATGATGGTTTGCAGCCGTTAGCAGAAAACGGGAAGATTGAGCTGCCGGTTGTTCCGGATGAATGTGTACACAATGCCCACATGTTTTATATAAAGGCGGAAGATTTGGAAGAGCGAACGGCATTGATTGACTTCTTAAAACAAAAAGGTGTTATGGCAGTATTTCATTACATCCCGTTGCATTCTGCTCCTGCCGGACAAAAATACGGCCGATTTGCCGGTGAGGATAAATATACGACAAAAGAGAGTGAACGTTTGGTTCGTTTACCGATGTATTATGAATTGCAAGAGGAGCAGGTCGATTATATAGTTGACTGTGTAAAAGAATTTTATTAGGAGTGAAGAAGAGAGGAGATTCTGCTTTGAACGAATGTAAGATTTCGGATTTGTCAGTTGGGCAGTTCCATGAAGAAGAATATGTTGTCACAGAAGAAATGGGAAAGGAATTCGCAGAAATTTCCCAAGATTTCAATTCTATTCATCTGGACAAGGAGTTTGCTGAACATTCAAGATTTGGACAGCGAATTGTGCATGGTATGTTGGTAGGCAGTTATATATCTGGAATTATAGGAAATAAATTTCCAGGTCCGGGCTCCATTTATATGAGCCAGACATTAAACTTTTGTAAACCAATATATTATAATCAGAAATTCTTTATTAAAGTGGAAGTGACGAAAATTGATAAGGAGAAACATCGTGTGATGTTAAGGACGATTTGCCGTGATGCCATGGACAATAAGTTAGTGGACGGAGAGGCTAAAATATATATAGAAAAGTAGGGAGAATCATGAAAATTTCATTTGTTGATAATAACTTTCAATATGCAAAATGTTATATTACCCGTAATTATACGGAGTTGGCAAAACAGATTTTGGCAGGTAATTATGAGTTGGATTATGAAAAAAGGGAAGACGATTTTTTGTGTGGATATAAAATACAAAAAAATGAACCATTATCGTCTTTGTATGAGGATAATTACTATTCAGTAAGATTCTATTTTGCTAATGTTGATACGCTTCATCAGGAAAAACAGGAAACAATGATGGAAGCTATGATGCAGCATTTGTTGATTGAAATAGAAGAGAGAAAGGGATATTATAACTTGCGTATTCCTACTCATATTGTTGATTTACTGAAAGCCTATAATAAGCTACCGGAAAGAGGCATTTTCTGTGGTGGTACGGTGGAACAATATATAGCGAATAAGGAAGTGCCGGACAACATAAAGCAAGGCGTGAAAGTGTTTTGGGCAAATACACAATATGTGGAAAAACACAAAGATTTAATGTTATCAATGACGTATCGTTCTTTTGAAACGTATCAGGGGCAGTATCATATTTCCCATGTCACAGAAAACAAAGCAGGTAAAATATATGAAAACTGGATTCGCAATAGTTTATTGGAAAACTCACAGGATTTGGTTGTAGTAGCAGAGTATAATGGAATACCAATCGGTTTTGTGACGGTCGCTGAGGATGATTTTGCGTTGGAGGGAGTTTTGTCTGCTGTTTCGGAGGAGTATCGCCAGTATGGTGCGTATAAAGCGATGATTTCTTATATTGTCAATTCGGCGTATGAGAGAGGAAAGAGCTTTATCACGAGTACGCAGTTTGATAATTTCATCGTACAGGGCGTTTGGAATTCATTAGGCCTAAAACCATTTTATTCGATTTATAATATTCATATTGATAAGAGGGATAAGTAATGAAACTATCTATTGTGATACCGTGCTATGGATCGGAAAATACAATTGAAAATGTAGTAGAAGAGATTAAAGAGACAATTGCAACGAGAGAAGGCGATTATGAAATCGTTCTTGTCAATGATTGTTCGCCGGATGGTGTTTGGCAAAAGATAGTTAAACTGGCAAAGGAAAATGAAATCGTTACCGGAATTAATTTGGCAAAAAATTTCGGACAACATGCGGCGTTGATGGCGGGTTATCGTGAGACGACAGGTGATATTGTTATTTCCATGGATGATGATGGACAGACACCGGCAGATGAACTGTTTTCCCTTGTTGACAAATTGGAAGAAGGTTATGATGTTGTCTATGGCACATATGATAACAAAATGCACAGCGCATTTCGTAACTTGGGAAGTAAGGTCAACGATTTTATGTGCGAAAAGCTAGTTGGTAAACCAAAAGGGCTAAGTGTGACAAGCTATTTTGCCATGAGACGTTTTGTCGTTGACGAGATATGCAATTATAATAATGCATTTACGTATGTACTCGGTTTAGTATTGCGCACGACACGCAACATCGGTACGGTTTCTGTTAAACACAGAGAACGTCAAGAGGGAAACTCCGGATATTCATTGAAGAAACTGTTCGGGCTGTGGATGAATGGCTTTACGGCATTTTCCGTAAAACCGTTACGGATTGCTTCCATGCTTGGTATGTTGTTTGCCTTTTGTGGATTTGTTTTTCTTATTTATGTTTTTGTTAATAAACTGACAAATCCGCTTGTTCCGATGGGCTGGAGTTCGATGGTATCCATTTTGCTTTTGGTGGGTGGTGTAATTCTTTTTACATTAGGTATGATTGGTGAGTATTTGGGGCGTGTGTATATAAGTATTAATGAAGCGCCTCAGTATGTAATTAAGGAGACAACCGATGAAGAAAAGTAAGGGTGTACTCATACTGCTAAATGTGGCTTTTGTCATTTATTCGCTGAGCAGCGTATTATCCAAATTTGCTGCACAAAGAGAAACAATGTCGCTTTCCTGGATTTTGTTATATGGCGGTATGCTTGTTCTATTGATGATATATGCGGTCTTATGGCAAATGGCTCTTAAAAAAGTGGATTTGATAGTTGCTTATGCTAATAAAGCGATTGTTGTTATATGGGGACTTGTCTGGGGACTGGTTCTGTTTCATGAATCAATCAGTTTGCTGAAAATAGTTGGTGTGGCGGTTATTGTAGCTGGTATAGTTGTTTTATCAAAGGGGGAGAAACATGATTAAATATGTATTGATTTTTCTCCTATCCGTTTTGATTTCCTCCATTTCACAAATTGTGTTAAAGACAAGCGCGAACGAGGAACACGGAAGTTTCATCCGGGAATTGTTGAATATTAAAGTGATTGTAGCGTATGGTTTGTTTTTTGGAGCGACATTGATTACGATGTATGCGTACAAGCAAGTGCCATTATCACTGGGAGCAGTATTAGAAGCGACCGGATATGTTTATGTGGCATTGCTGGGGCGCCTTATACTAAAAGAAAAATTAGGACGCAATCGTATTATTGGCAATCTGCTAATTGTTATCGGCATTCTCATTTTCGCCTTGGGTTGACGAAATTGAAGGAAGAGTGATATAATGAAACGATTGAAAATAAATAAAGGACGGATTAGAGAATGATTCAATTTGTAAATAATTTTTGTAAATACAAATATTTGCTTGGACAACTTGTCAAGAAGAATATTAAACTGAGGTACCGCCGTTCCTACTTGGGAATGCTGTGGACGTTGATTGAACCTCTGCTGACGATGATTGTATTGTCTGTTGTGTTCGGAAGCCTTTTGGGACGGAATAGTACGGATGCAGCTTTTGCGGGAGTACCTTTTCCAATTTATGTCCTGACGGGTCGCCTGTTGTATTCGTTCTTCTCGTCGGCAACGAACAGTGCCATGAAATCGATTCGTGCCAACGGCGCTATGATTAAAAAAGTTTATGTTCCGAAGTATATTTATCCATTTTCTGGAATCCTGGCGAACTTCATAATCTTTCTGATTTCGCTGGTTGTACTGCTGGGTGTTATGATATTTTTCCTTTTGACGGGACAATACAATGCGCCTATCAACGGATATATGTTTATGTCTGTGATTCCGCTTTTGAATTTGTTTGTATTGGCGATGGGAATTGGTATGATTTTGTCAACTCTGTGTGTCTTTTTCAGAGATATCGAATACCTGTGGAGTGTTATGCTGATGCTTATCATGTATTGCAGTGCCATTTTCTATTTTGTCAGCAATATGAGTGGCTCCACCCAGAAACTTGTGAAACTTAATCCGCTTTTTGGTGTGATTGACAATTTTCGACGTGCCTTTTTTGGACAACCATTTGATATGATGCTGTTACTTTACACCTCAGTGTTTGCCATCGGCACATTGGTAGTAGGAATGTTTGTCTTTTATCGGAAGCAGGATTCCTTTATTCTGAATATTTAGGGTGTAAAACGAATTTGGAGGTTATTATGGCAAAGAAGTCATTAGCGATGAAGGTTGACAATGTCAGCATGAAATTCAATCTCAGCTCTGAGAAAGTAGATAATATCAAAGAGTATGTGATTAAGATGATAAAGAAAGAGTTGATGTTTCAGGAGTTCTGGGCTCTTCGGGATATCAGTTTTGAGGTTGAAAGAGGGGACCGCGTCGGTATCATGGGACTGAATGGTGCCGGTAAAAGTACACTTTTGAAGGTGGTTTCGGGTGTTTTGAAAGCCACTGAGGGGACGGTGACAACCAATGGGAAAATTGCCCCGCTTCTGGAACTGGGAGCAGGCTTTGACAGACAATATACCGGTGCGGAGAACATTTACCTGTATGGTGCCATGCTGGGGTACAGCAAGGAGTTTTTGCAGGAGCGCTACGATGAGATTGTGGCCTTTTCAGAACTGGGAAGTTTCATCGATGTTCCGGTAAAGAATTATTCTTCCGGTATGAGGGCGCGTCTCGGATTTTCTGTTGCAACAATTGTAGAACCGGATATTCTGATTCTGGACGAGGTGCTTAGTGTGGGGGATGCCAAATTCCGTAAGAAATGCGAGAATAGGATCCAAAGTATGTTTGACAAAGGTGTGACGGTGATTTTTGTATCCCACTCCACCAGCCAGGTGCTCCGTATGTGCAATAAGGGTATTTTGCTGGAACAGGGGCGTCTCATTGCACAAGGAGATGTGGAGGATGTTGTCAGTGTATACGAAGCAAAGATGAGTGAGAACGATTAGGAGGAACACATTATGAAAAAAGTAATTACTTATGGAACTTTTGATTTGCTGCATGTGGGACATATCAATTTATTGCGCCGGGCAAAGGCATTGGGGGATTATCTGATTGTTGTCGTGTCCTCCGATGAGTTCAATGCCGGAAAAGGAAAAAAAGCATACCATTCCTTTGAAGATAGAAAAAAGATTCTGGAAGCAATCCGGTATGTGGATGAGGTGCTGCCGGAATACACATGGGAGCAGAAGATTGACGATGTTGTCAACAATGATGTAGATGTATTTGTTATGGGGGATGACTGGGAAGGTAAGTTTGATTTCCTGAAAGAGTATTGTGAGGTTGTTTATCTTCCCCGTACAGAAGGAATCTCGACTACAAAAATAAAGAATGATTTGAATATGAAAGACTGACATTATGATTAAGAAATTGGGATATTATTTGTTTGCCATGTGCTTTACCGTGTTTCGGATTATCCCGTTAAACCGCAATAAAATTTTTTTTGTGGCAACTCATGATGATAGCAGTGAGGGAAATATCGGAATTGTGGCTGAGGCAGTACGTCGTGAAATGCCGGAAAAGAAATGTATCTTTTTGACAAAAAGAGACGGGATAAGGCGTCCTTTCTCTTTCTTTTTGGGGAAAGCGTTTCATATGGCAACGTCGGCAGTGATTTTCCTGGACAATGAATTTATGCCGATGGCATATACAAGAATCTCTCCCCGTGCCAAAGTTGTGCAGCTGTGGCACGGAACGGGAACAATCAAAAAATTCGGTCTGGATTCCGATACCGGTGAGGTGGCACGTCTCGCAAGAAAGGCAAACGGACGGCTGACTCATCTCATCGTCAACTCAGAACTAACAAAGAAGCAGTACGGGAGTGCGTTTGGAGTACCGGAGGATAAGATTTATATGCTGGGTCTTCCCCGGACCGATTTGATGCTTGATGAAAAAAAGATGGACAAATTAAAGAAGAACTTTTACGAGCAGTATCCTTCGCTCGTGAAGAAGCATTGCTCCCTGTACGCACCTACATTTCGGGATTCTGAAGTGGATAAACCGGTGTTTGGCCTGGATTTTGATTCCTTTTGTTCCTGCATGGAGGAGGATGAGGTCCTTTTGGTTCGCCTGCATCCTCATGTGGCGGCAAATTGTCCGGATTCTATTTGGGAGCGGTATGCGGGAAAGATTGTCAATGTTTCGGAGTATCCGGGGGTGGCAACTTTGCTGGCGGTAGCGGAGAGGCTGATTACCGATTATTCGTCCATTATTTTTGAATACTGTCTGCTGGACAGAGAGATGATTTTCTATGCTTATGACTATGAGGACTTCCGGAAAGAGGGCAGGGATTTCTACGAGAATTATCCCGATTTTGTGCCCGGACCAGTGGTCTACAGTCAGCAGGAGCTGGAAAAAATCTGGCAGGAAAAATCTTTTGACAGCCAGCTTTTGCAACGGTTCAAGAAGAAGACATTCCGCCATCTCGATCAAAATGCAACAAATAGACTTTTGGAATTGATTTTTGGAAAGAAATGAGATATAATATTGTGAGCGTATCAATAGGCTAACTTAAGAACGGAGGGTTACTGTGAAAACATTAGTTAAGAGAAAGATAAGTTTAGTAGTTATTATTTTGCAGTTATTAGTGTCCGTGTTATTCTGCGTATATGTGGGAACGACAGGACTGGCACCACTGAAGTACATGATACCGCTCGTGGTTGTGGCGGCGTTGTTACTTGTGTATCAGGTGCTGAGCCAGATGACGGATTCCAGCTATATATTTGGACGTGTTCTGGCAATTGTATTTTGTGCGGTTTTTCTTGTGGGAGCCAATTATGTGAGAGAGAGTATGGCTGCCCTGCAGAATGTAGGTGGAGCCACCACGAAAGTTGATGTCATTTCTTATTATGTCATGAAGGACGATAAAGCTCAGACATTGGTAGATGCGAAAGATTATTCCTTTGGCATTCTCCGTACGCAGGACAGAGAAAACACAGACAAGGCTTTGGAAGAGGCCAACAAAAAAGTAGGCAAAAGCCTGAGTACGGTTGAATATGACGATCCGATGACCTTGGTAGATGCGTTGTACGCCAAGGAAGTGCAGTCAATCGTTCTGAACAAGAGTTTTGTAGATACTGTGAAAGAACAGTACAAGACGTTCCAGACCGACACAAGAGAATTGGAGACAAGTCAGATTGAGTCAGAAGTGGAACCAATTGTTGACACAGATGTGACGACGAAGCCATTTAATGTGTATATAAGCGGTATTGATGTGTATGGCAAGATAGACCAGACCAGCCGAAGTGATGTTAACATTATTGCAACGGTCAATCCGGTGACGAAGAAGGTATTGCTGACTTCGACTCCTCGTGACTATTATGTCCCACTTTATACCAAGGGCGGTAAATCTTATTCCGGTGGTATTCCGGATAAACTGACTCATGCCGGTATTTACGGCGTGGATTGTTCGCTAAACACGCTTGAGAAGCTTTATGATATTGATATTGATTACTATGTTCGTGTGAATTTCACCAGTCTGAAGAAGATTGTTGATTTGTTGGGAGGCGTAGAGGTATATTCTGACTATGACTTCATCTCTGACTGGGGTCCACATGGAGCAGGTACACATTATAAGTTTAAGAAGGGGTACAATAAGGTAAATGGTAAGAAAGCACTGGCATTCTGCCGTGAGAGACACCACTTTGCCAATGGAGACTATCAGCGTGGCCGCGATCATCAGCATATGATTGAGGCAATCCTGAACAAGGTAATGTCACCTTCTGTCCTGCCGAATTTCTCCAAGCTGCTGAAGGAATCAAAGACAATGTTCCAGACCAGTATGTCCAAGGACAAGATTGTATCTTTGTGCAATATGCAGCTGAATGATATGGCAAAATGGAAAATTTCTTATGCTAATGCGGAAGGAAGCGGAGCAAAGAAGACGACTTTCTCCATTCGGTCTACAGCACTTTATGTATGTGAGCCAAATTATGAATCGGTGAAGAAGATTACCAAGAGAATTAATAAGGTAATGAACGAAAAACCAGAGGATGAAAGTTCATCAACTGACAAAAATGACACAATTGAGTAGTATGGAAGGATAAACAACGACCGCTTTATGCGGTCGTTTGTTGCGGATAAGTGGGGAATAGAATTGATTGAGAAACTACAGGATTTGTTTATTCTGCTTCTAAAACCGTGGATTCCCATCGTGGGCAGAATAAGCGACAAGGTGAAGTATCGACTGATTACACTTTGTTTTGTAACAGACCTTGTTCTGTTTTGCATTGTTCGTTATGGACTTCATAAGGAAAGTTATTTCTACAATACAGTTTGTGGTATTTTTTTGATGTTTGCCATTGCTGTTTTGTCTCTGGACCGGTCCTTAGTACATATCCGGTGGAGGCGGTCTTTGTGGATTGCCTGGTTTGGTATGTGCCTGTCATTTACCGTTTCAGACATTCTTGTCCCGAAGAAAATGTGTGGTCTTGGGCTGATTCTGGCGTTGGTCTTTACTGCTGTTTTTTTTGTATGGCAGAATCACACCAGAAAGGATCTCTTGTGGAAATGTTTTAAAGATGCCGTGAAATGGTCGTTTTGGATTATGGCTGTTGTTTCTTTTATGTTCCGGCCTTTGTATGAGGGCGGGCGGTATGCCGGCATTTTTACAAACCCCAATACATTTGGCTTATATCTTTATACTATTATCGCAGTCTTTTTGTCAGATTTGGACTGGGGAGTGGAGACAGGTCGATCCTATCGGAAAAATATCAGCACATACTTTGGACTTGCACTTTGCTTTTTCTACTTGGAAAAGAGTCAGGCGCGGACTTCTCTTGTGGCAGTGGCGGCCATTGTTCTGATGTGGCTTGTTCTCCGGTTTTATCTGTCGAAAAAACAGCACTCCTTCCGGGTATTCTTGTGCAATACTTTTTTGACGGTAGTGTTCACCGTCGTGCTGTATCCGGTATTTCTATTTACACTTATGCATCTGCCGGATTTGGTCGGACATCCTTTTGTGTTTGAGGGACAGCCTTTATACTATACCAGCGAGCTGCAGGATACAAGCAGTGATCCCGGGGAGGTGGTTGTGCCGGAATACAAAGATTTGGAGAGTGCAGAGACAAAGAAGACGGAAGACGGGAAAGAGCCGATTGTTCCAAAAAATTCATGGGAGAGATTCTGGTACAATATCAAGTATTCCAAGGGGTTAAATGCCATTACCAACGGCCGGATTGATATATATCTTGCCTATCTGGAAAAAATGAATTACAAGGGACACCGCAATACTTCCATGGTAGTGGATGGTGAGAAAAAGAATCATTCTCACAACAACTGGATACAGTTTGGGTATACTTATGGACTGTTCAGTATGTTTTTCTATGGCGTGATTACTTTGCTGGGAGTTGCATTTTCCCTGAAATTTTATCTGACTCAGAGGCGGAAGAATGCGACTTATGCCTTTTTGGTTCCGGCAATCTGCGTGGGATTTGTGGTGGCTACCCTGACAGAATGTCTATTCCTGCCCTTTGAGGTATTTCCGGCATTCGCCTACTGGTTTGCATTCGGTGATTTGTTTGTGAAGAAAGTGCCCAAAAATAAGTTTTTGCAGGAGATGGAAGGGGAGAGAGAGGAAGAGTTGCATGACTTGACATAAATTGTGCTTATGTGATAAACTTTACTTTGAATAAATATGTATATGGAAAGATGATGGAGGCTAATATGGATAATTTTGAATACAAAGTAACTATGATTGTCCCGATTTATAATATGGAAAATTTTCTGGCGGATTGCCTGGATTCTCTTGTGAATCAAACGATTGATCCAGAGGAAATGGAAATTCTTCTAATTGATGATGGTTCGCCAGACAACAGTATTGATATTATGCGGGAGTATGCTTCAAAATATCCCAACATGAAAATATTGCGAAAAGAAAATGAGGGGTTGTCGAGAACGAGAAATTATGGTATAGCCCGCGCAAAAGGAAAGTACATTATGTATATCGATGCAGATGATACGATTTCTCCTGAAACTGTAAAATCTGTAACTGATTTTTTTGACCAGCATTATGATGAAGTGGATCTTGTTAATTATAATGAATATCCAATTATAGACGGTGAAAAAGGGACACCACATTATCGTTATAAGACGTTGGTGCATTCGGGAGTATATGATTTAACACTTCCTGAAAATGCATTTATTTCCCAAACCCGTATTAATGTATGTGTAAAAAACATGGGGAAGGATAATGTCCTTTTTGATCTGAATCGGGAATTTCGACATGAGGATCAAAAATATTGTATTGAAGTTGTTCGAAGGAAGATGAAGATAGGTTATTGCAGTAAGGGGACATATTATTATCTGCATCAGGCAGAGAGTATTGTGAGAACCTATTTCTATGCCTACTATATTTTTGAAAATACAATGAAGTTCTGGGAAGATATATTTGCCTACTATGAAGATGGTGTCATTCCGCAGTATATTCAGGCAATGTATTTAAATGATATTAACTGGAAGACGACAAGTGATATTTTATTACCCTATCACTATGAACCTGAAAAATTTGAAATAGCAAAGCAACGCATCCTTCGTTTGTTGGATAAAGTGGATGATGAGATTATTCTGCGTCATCCTGCTGTTGATAATTTTCATCGTCAGTTTTTTATAGGATTAAAGTCTAACAATGATATCAAGGTATTGACAGGTGTCGATCAGATTGCCATTGCGAACCATGATAGATTGATATATGATACACAGAAGATTGAAATTGTTGTGCAGCGTTACAGAATAGTGGATGGGAAAATAAAAATGATGGCATTTATAAAATCAGCTGCCTTCAATTATATCGATAAACCTAAGTTGTATTTGATGTTAAATAAAAAGGCTACGCAACTTGAAGAGATACCATTGATAGAATCTTCATGGGGATATTATCGTGCAAAAACAAAGACCAATACGTTTTGGACTTTTGAGATTGAACTGCCGATGAAAGGCTTGCGTTCCTTTGAGTTTAAAGTTGAAATTAATGGCGATTTATATGGAACTAGATATTATTTCATGCCACTTGCCTATTTCAATTTTGCCATGAGACGACTGACACATTATTATGAAAATAAGCAGATTACCTATGAAGCCGGCGTGTTCTACGTGAAAAAGAAGAATAAAGAGGAATACCGTGAATACCTGAAACTGCAAAAGGCAAAGTATCGTAAGTCAAATAAGAAAACATGGGTACTTCGTCGTCTTTGTATGAAAAAGATAAAGCGTTATAGTAATGTATGGCTTTATCATGATTGCAAAGGAGTTAGGAAAGATAATGCTTATTATCAGTTTGAGCATGATATTAAGCAGAAGGACGGCGTGCGACGTTATTACGTTATTAATGAGGAAGAATATGGCAAGGCAAAACGCCGTTTTCCACGAAAATACAGAAAACATATGATAAGATTTGGAGGCTGGAAGCATAAATACTTGTTCTTGTCAGCCAGAAAGATTATAACTGCTTTTATTGAGTGGAATAATTTTTCGCCATTTCCAAAGGGACAGCTTAAGAAATTCATGGAAGTGAGCAGCCGGCCGGATTTGGTTTATCTTCAGCATGGTGTTTTGCATGCCCATGTGCCGTGGAAGTACTCTTTGGATCGGTTATTAATTGACAAAGAGGTTATTTCTACAAACTATGAGAGAGAGAATCTGATAAACAATTACTGTTTTAATGAGAGTGCCCTGATTCCATCCGGAATGCCGCGTTACGACCATATCGATGTGGACAAACCAGCAAATAATCGTATTTTGTTTGCCCCGTCCTGGCGTAAATATCTTGTGGGAATGGCCAAAGCCGGTGAATGGATTACCATCGAGAGTAAGTTCTTGAACTCAAAGTTTTTTGAGGAAACAGAGAAGTTTTTGAACAGTGAAAAATTGGAACAGTTGCTGGAAGAGAATGATATGTATCTTGACTTTAAACTGCATCCTATTTTTGAGCGGTACAAACATTTATATCATATTACAAATGAACGAGTATCGATGGCTGACAGTGTAATTTCTGAAACAGATTACAAAATATTTATGACAGATTTTTCATCATTTGTATTTGATTTTGTGTATTTGGAAAGACCAATTATTTACTTTTTGCCGGATGATGAAATGTTCCGCGCAGGCATGAATGACTATCGTGAGATTGATATTCCGTTTGAAGAGGGATTTGGAGATTTCGTGAAGACTTCTGAGGAGGCATTGGAAGCACTTGATAAGATTCTTGTTAATGATTGTCGTCCGGAACCGAAATATGCAGAACGTATGAAGGACTTCTTCCTGTATAAGGATAACAATCAAACAGAGAGAATCTATCAGGCGTTGACAAGTACAGATATAAAATAATGTTAAAAGAAGAAGGCATGGAGGATAAAGATGGATAAGATAGCTGTTTTAATTCCTTGTTATAATGAAGAGAAGACAATTGAAAAGGTGGTAAAGGATTTCAAGACAGTGCTTCCTGAGGCTGTTATATATGTCTATGATAACAATTCCACAGATAGAACTGCAGAATGCGCTAAAAATGCTGGTGCAGTTGTGAGACATGAGTATCAGCAGGGGAAGGGGAATGTTATCCGTCGTATGTTCCGTGAAATTGATGCAGAATGCTATATTATGACGGATGGAGATGATACGTACCCGGCAGAATATGCAAGAGAAATGTGTAACAAAGTTTTGAATCGAAATGTCGATATGGTTGTGGGAGACCGCTTGTCTGCTACGTATTTCAAAGAAAATAAAAGACGTTTTCACAATTTGGGAAATTCCCTTGTGCGTGCCAGTATCAATTTCCTTTTCAAAAGTGAGATAAAGGATATCATGACGGGATACAGAGCTTTTAGTTACAATTTTGTCAAAACATTTTCTGTCCTTTCTAAAGGATTTGAAATCGAAACGGAGATGACAATTCACTCCGTGGATAAAAATATGTTTGTGGAAAATGTTGTCATTGACTATAGAGACCGGCCGGAAGGCTCGGAATCAAAATTGAATACTTACTCGGATGGGCTAAAAGTGTTAAAGACAATTATACGTTTGTTTCGTACCTATCGTCCCTTTGCATTCTTTGGCCTGCTATCACTGGTTTTGCTTTTGCTTAGTGCGGGCTTTGTAACGCCGGTGATTATTGATTATGTGAAAACTGGAATCGTAGAGAGATTCCCTACGTTGATTACCTGTGGGTTTGTTTTTATTGCAGCATTGATTAGTTTCTTTTGTGGATTATTGCTTGATTCCAATAAGCAGAAACATCGTCAGGACTTTGAAATGAACCTTGTAAATGTTCATAATCATTTTATGGGATTGAAGGGAGAGCATTAAAATGGGAATAGCTGTCAGGATGAAGAACTGGATGTTAGAAAGTTCAGCAAAGAGAAGGGCTTCATTTATGGTGGCAGGCTTTGTTTTTGCTATTATTCTTGAAATGTTTTTGTTCAATTATAAGTTCTATTTGACAAAGGATAACGATATGGTTGATTGCCAGATTCATTATGGCAGTGGACTTGTTTCCGATGGAAATTCCGAGTATGAAGTAAAAGATACTTCGGACCGGGCAATCCTTCTGGACGGCTTCAACAGTGAAGTGAATTGTATTCGGCTTAATATGAAAAAGTATGACGCCCAGGAACGGAAATGGACGGGAGTTCCGGTTACTCTCTATGCGACGGATGAGGCAAATTCGATTCCTATGAATATGGGAAACAGGACTGTTTACGGAGATGTCGGCAAATCGCAATATGCGTATGTTCATCTTGCCGGTAAGAGCAATCAGATAAAGATTGTTCCGGAGGTGAATCAGGGAGATAAACTGTATATAGGGAAAGTGGAGTTGAATGCCACAATTCCTTTTCATTTTGTGTGGGAAAGAATGGCTCTTGTTTTCCTTGCTGTTATTTTAGTATACATATTCCGGCCAAATTCATCTTTGTATCGCTATAAGTTTAGTACGAAAAGCAGAGTACAACGAGGAATATCTTTTGGCCTTTTTCTAATTCTGTCTGTGCTTTTTATCAAATCCACGTTGCTCAACCCAATGTATACGGATCCTCAGTGGACAAGTCATCAGCAGTATCAGCGGCTTGCCGAAGCTCTGGCAGACGGACATTTCTATTTAAACGAAGAGCCGTGTCAGGCTTTAAAGGAGATGGATAATCCCTATGACAAGTATAAAAGAATAGAAGTGATGGAGCAGACAAAGAGTTCATTTCTCTGGGATCATGCCTATTACAAAGGAAAATATTACGTCTATTTTGGAATTGTTCCGGAATTGATGTTTTATCTTCCGTATTATTTAGTTACAGGCAATCCGTTTCAAACAGTTTGGGCTGTGGGAATATGTGGTGTGTTGATTCTGTTTGCTTTGTCCAAATTATTGCAGGAGATTGTAAGAAGGTGGTTTCCTGACTGCTCATATCTTATGTATGCGGCAATCTATGTGACATCCGCTTTTGCATGTGGACTCATCTATTTTGCTTCCCATGCAGATTTTTATGCACTGCCTATTATGACGGGTGTATTTTTCGCTATGATGGGCATGTGGTTGTGGTTGCGCTCCATTCGAATGAAAGAACAGATTTCCGGCGTATGTCTATGCCTTGGTTCGTTGTGCATGGCTCTCGTAGCTGGTTGCAGGCCACAGATTTTATTGATTCTTCTGATAGTTTTTCCATTCTTTTGGAGCAGAGTAATTCGAGAGAGGCAGCTTTTTAGCAAGGGGAGTATAGGAAAAACAATTGGTGCCATATTACCTTTTGTTCTTGTTGCTGCCGGGATTATGTATTATAATTACGCGCGTTTCGGTTCACCGTTTGATTTTGGCGCAAACTATAATTTGACCTCCAATGATATGACGAGGCGTTTTACAAGCATTTATTTGTGCCTGGAGGGTGTTTTTGTTTATTTCTTTCAACCGGCAACTGTGGGAATGAAATTTCCATTTTTGCAGGCGGCGCCATCAGAATATGCCTTTCTTGGAAATAATATCCATGAAGTGATGTACGGGGGCTTTTTTGTATGTCAGCCTGTTTCCTGGTGCTTACTGGGAATCCGAAAAGTGAAGAGCATAATGAAAGAAAAGAAAATATGGGGTCTTTTCTGGTTATTACTTGTTTCATCCATTGGATTGGCTGTGGTGGATACTGTGGGAGCGGGAATATTACCGAGATATTATGGTGATTTTTCGTGGATGTTGCTTACGGCAATTGTGCTTGTTATGCTTGCCCTTGAAGAAATGGCAAGAAGGACCGGGAATGAATCTGTCCTGAAAAGATACCATGCAATATTGACGCTGTTATGTGCCGTAACAATTGGTTATCATGTAATGTTGTTTTTTGCCAATGAAAGAACATATCTGAGTTTGGGAAATCCTAAATTGTATTATAATATATGTTATACAGTTCAATTCTGGCTGTGATGCGAGAGGAAGGAGAATTTTTGTGAAAAAGAAATGGTACGAACATTCGAATCGATTGGATCAGATTGGCTGGCTTCTTGTGGTAATGGTATTTGTAGCCAATATATTTATTATTTTTAAAGGAACCAGGGCTTTTATTCATTCGGATGGTGCAACGGCAATCCTATATGCAAGAGAGCAATGGGAGCAAAAGGCACTTTATCCGCAACAATGGAATTATGGAACAGATATTTGGAATGTTGGGCTTAATACAATTATCATCCCATTGTTAAAGATTTGTTCATCGTGGTTAACAGCCAGAGCCTGGGCCGTTGTTATTCAGACCGTGATTGCGCTTGTCGTTACGGCATTATTTCAAAAGGTACATGTGTTTGAAAAACGGATTTGGATGGTTTTGCTTCTTCTCTTATTACCGGTGTCAGAAGTGGTTTCTGAACATTTCTATTTTCAGGCAACCTATATGACAATGATGATTTATCTTGCGGCCATGATTTTGTTATCTCTCCTCTGTATTAGTTCCCGTAGGGGAAAGAGGATAGTGGGCTATATTCTTCTATTTGGGCTTCTTGTATTTCGGGTGGGAACCGGTTATGCAATGATTCTTGTGTTCTCTGCACCGATGATGTTGAGTTTTTTTGCTGCCATCGTATTGGAGTTGCACAAAGGAAGCGAAAAGGATATTAGCAAGATAAAAAAATATGTTTATGTGATGGCAGTCATTGCGATAGGTACGTTGCTCGGTATGATTTATAACGGAAGACTGACAGAACGGCTGAACCTGAATGTATCCGCGGTAAGTAATTATGAATTTATTCCGTATAATGAAATTGGGCAGTCCTTCCTTCATATGTGCTCTTGCTTTATGAGACTTTTTGGCGCCGCAGATAAACCGTGTTCATTGCTGTCTTTGGGCGGCATCAATAAATGTATTTCCTTTGTATACATGATTTTTATGCTGGGCTATGTACCGGTTAGTTTGTTGCGGAGATTTCAAAAAGTTCTGAACGAGAAACAGAAGTTGGTGTTCTTGTTTACGCTTTTTTCCTCGTTCTTTGTGTGCTATCTTTTTGTCATATCGGGGATGGACCATGCAAGATATCTTTTGTGGGTATATTATTACTCAATCATTAATTTTGGTATTTGGATTTGCAAATTCAGATCTTTTGAGTATGAGTATGCAAAGGAAATAAAGGTGATGGTTATTGGCGTGTACGTCATGCTGGTGATGGGAGTTTATGGCTATTATTTGACATATAATTATAGTATAAATAGTGATAGTCTGGGTGTGAATAACAACTCTATTGATAATCAGGTGGATTATGATTTGATTGATTATTTGGAGGAAAAGGGTTATAAAAGAGGATACGGATTGTATTGGCAGACGTATTCTTATATGGTGGCATCCGACGGAAATTTATCGATGGCTGCTATTGACAATGAGTGGAAGGGCCCCTATAAATGGCTGAATTCTTCAAAGTGGTATGAGAATACCGGCGAACCTTGTTTTGTACTTGTTACCAAGTGGCAATATGAGCAGATGCCCGAAAAGTATAAGGAGATGTGTTACAAAACAGAAAAATTCCATGAGTACAAGATTTTGTTGTACCACAATACCGGTGAAGTTCAGAGTTTATGGGAGAGTTAGGGGAAGAAAGGAACTGAAGGATGGAGGACGTTCAAGGAAGTTATACAAAGAATCACACATTATGTACGAAAGGAATTGCTGTCTTAATGCTGTGCTGGCATCATTTGTTTTGGCATAATGTGGATCTGCCAATGGATTTGTCTAATACATATTATATGGATGTTTTGACTGTCATTACCAAGGTATGTGTGGCTACATTTACTATTTTGAGTGGTTACGGAATTAGTGAAAGTTACAGGCGAAAAGGTGGTGGAACCTTTCGATTTGCAATTCAACATGTATGGAAACTTTTAAAAAATTTCTGGTGGGTATATGTCCCGGCGTTTGTGCTTAGTTTTGCCTTTCATTTTCAGGGCACGCCCCTTGAAATATACGGTGGCGGAATCCTGGGTGTGAGAAATTTTTTGTTGGACTTTTTTGGTGTAAGAGCATTGATTTATTCTCCAACATTAAACAATACCTGGTGGTATATCGAAGCGGCATTGGTTTTTTATATGTTGTATCCGGTTTTACTGTATTTGGTGAAAAAACTACCTGTCATTTTACTTATTGTAACCAGTATACCCGTGATACTGGCGAGTGGAGGAGTGATATGGGAACCACTTATTACAACGGACCGGGAGTTGTTCTACATAATGCCCTTTGTGATTGGCATGCTCTTTTCAGAGTATCATGTGCTGAATCGTATTGTGGCATATAGTGAGAAGAGAAGATGGATATTTGTAGCAGGAGCAATTATTTTTTGTATCACAAGTGCACTGTTGCGGACCATGGCGCCAATGATTACCGATGTGATTTATGCGATATCAATTATATTCTTGGGAATTGCAGTATGTAATGTTGCCGGGAAAGTAAAGAATATCTTTGCTTTTTTAGGAGAATGTTCCATGGATATATATTTGATTCATTCCTTTATTTATTACTATTTTGTCCCGACCAGAGAACTGCTTGGCGGCATAAGTAATTATGTGCTTCGATATATAGTCTTAGTATTGATTAGTTTGGCTCTTTCATTTGTGCTGATGCAGTTAAAAAAGATAATTGAAATCGGGTTGAGAAGAAGAAAGAAAAGCGAAAGCGAGGCGGTGATTGTATGAGAAAATTAGCAGGTTGTTTGGGTGTGCTGTGTTTGGTGTCCCTTTATACGGCTATACCATTATATGCAAAAGAACAGGAGGAGCCGGAATTTACAAAATCAAATGTGATAGTTCTGGAAAAAGGAAGTAAGATCAAGCAGAGTGTTTTGTATAAAGGGAAAAAACTCTCTGTAAAATGGAAAACAAGTAATCCTAAGATTGTTACTGTATCTAAAAAAGGATGGATTAAGGCATTAAAATCCGGGACTGTGACGGTTACAGCAAGTAGAAAAAAATCCGGCACAAAATTGAAATGCCGTGTATATGTTGGGAAAAAAATCACTTCCCTGAAAACCAAAACAAAATATTCTGTTCTAAAAGGGAAAAGGATAACCATAAAAGTTTCAGTAAAACCAAAGAAAGCGGTTTACCAAAAGCTGACTTTTGTATCCAGTGATAAGTCAATTGCAACAGTGGATCGAAAAGGGCTTGTGAAAGGAAAAAGAGTAGGGACGTGTCAAATTACGGTTTCAACCAATGATGGCTCGCAAATTGAGCAAAATGTTCTGATAAAAGTTTTACCGATAAAAGTCGATCGTATTCGCTTTTCTGCCAGTGAAAAACGAATGGTGGTTGGAGAAACGGATGCCTATAAGCCGGAGATACAACCTGCGAATGCGACAATGAAGAAAGTGGAGTATTCAAGCTCCAATCCGGATGTTGCAACAGTGACTCAATCCGGGAAAGTGACTGCAAAAAGCGTGGGGACATGCAGAATTTATGCAATGTCATTGGATGGCTCCCAGGTGTTTGGGTATTACCGGCTTGTTGTTTCAGAAAATGGCGAGAATATGAAACATTGTCTGAATAAGCTGAATCTGGTTAGTGTATATGGAGACAATAATGCCTATCACCCTTCGGTGAGAAATTTTAGCAAACCATGGAATGGATATAAATACTGGATGGCTTACACTCCGTTTTTAAACGCGAATGACAGAATAGAAAATCCGCATATTGCCGTTTCCAATGATATGATTAACTGGACTGTCCCGAAAGGATTTCAGAATCCATTGGATCCGCCTGACGGACTGGTTTTACCGAGATTGCAGTATAATTCCGATACACATCTCGTTTATCGAAGCGATACGAATGTGTTAGAGTGCTATTGGAGACAAGTGGATAAGGCGAGTGCAACAAATACCATTTTTCGTCGAACAACAGCGGATGGAATCAAGTGGACAGAAAAGGAACTGGTATTGAGGACAAAATACGAAGAGGATGGTCTGCTAAGTCCCGCTATTATTTTTGAAGATGGAAAATACAAAATGTGGACGGTGGATTATAAGAGTAATTATCCCATTTGTTACAGAGAAAGTACAGATGGGAAAACATGGACAAAGCCAAGGGCAATTCAAATAACATATTCCAACCCCAAATTGAGAACGTGGCACATTGATATGATGCATACAGAACAGGGTTATGAATTGTTAATTGTAGCATTTGACACTTCCAGAGAAAAGATGTGTATGTATTATTCAAACTCGAAGGATAATGTGAATTTTTCCAGGGCAGCCCTTGTTATGCAGCCATCCAATAATGAAATGGCCTGGGATAACAAAGGACTATATCGTTCTTGTTTCTTCAAACAGAATGGAAAATACAATGTGTTCTATTCTGGTATAGGAAAAGATGGGGAGAGAGGTGTAGGGCTTTCCATTGGAACAACCTTACTAAATATGAAAGGCTATGACAGATAATTTGACACAGAAGTACCATATATGATATAGTCAAATGATGGATTATCATGCATCATAGGAGTGGAAAAGATGAGAGTTGTTGAAAAAATACAAAATATAAAGATTGATACAAAAAGAAAATGTTATGGTTATTATACGCTTCTTTTCTGCGTTGTTTCCATTCTCTTTTTTAGCTGCTGGTTTCTTGCAGGGAAAGGGTTGATTTGGAACATCGACGGGTCTAAGCAGCATTATCCGGCACTTGTCTATCTTGGACAGTATTTGAGGGAGATTATTTCTGACTTCATAAGTACAGGACAGATTCATTTTACAAAGTGGGACATTAATCTTGGATATGGCTATGATGTTTTGACAACACTGAATTACTATTCCTTTGGTGATCCACTGGATTTGTTGTCTGTATTTGTCTCTCCGGATTATACGGAATATTTGTATTCTTTTCTTGTGGTTTTGCGCCTATATTTGGCAGGAGCGGCATTCATTGCTTTTGCCAATTATCGCAAATGGAATATGAATTATATTGTTGTGGGAGCAATTGTCTATGTTTTTTCAGGGAATGCCCTTTTTCTTGGATTAAGGCATCCCTTTTTCCTGAACCCTATGATATACTTACCGTTGCTGCTGCTTGGCATTGATAAATTGATTTCAAAGAAGCAGTCAGTACTATTTCTTGTTATGGTTAGCATCAGCCTGATTAGTAATTTCTACTTCTTTTTTATGCTGAGTATTGCCATGTTTATTTATGCGATACGACGTGTGTATGAGATTTATGACAGGCCGGGCTGGAAGACGTATATACAGCATGCTGCGAAATGTATTGCTCTATACCTGGTAGGAGTTTGTAATGCCATGGTTGTATTTTTTCCGGTGTTACTCAGTTTCTTAGGCACAGCGAGAAGTGACGGGGAGTTGCCTCAAAACATCCTTTTATATCCGTTGTCCTATTATTTCAATTTGATACCGTCAACAGCTTCGTATGGAACCATAGACTATTCCACAAGTTTGGGATTCTTGTCTGTTGGTCTATTTGCGTTGGTTCTATCCATTGTTAGTAAAGAAAAGCAATTTTCAAAATTTAAGTTCTATTTCATACTTTCGGGTGTTGCACTATTATTTCCGATTTTTGGATATATTCTTAATGGATGTTCCTATATTGCGAATCGTTGGGTGTTTATGCTTGCCTTTGTAATTGCATGTTGTTTTTGCCAACTGGGTTCACGCTTGTTTGAATTGACCAAAAAGCAATTTCGAATATTAAGTATAGTTGCCGTTATTTATGGTGTACTAACTCTATTTATTTCCGTAAACCGGAATGAAAAGAATTTAGTTTCCTGTCTGTTTCTGATTGTTGCACTGCTCACTTTTTATTGCTCTATCAATTGTCAGAATCAGATAAGAAAACTCATGAAATTATGTATGGTATTTCTTTTGGTGATTGAGTGCTTTTGTAAAGGGATATTTGTGTATGGAGTTGCAGATGGGGGAATTGCCTCCGAGTATTATAATGTCGGTGAGGCAAGGGAGCGTCTCACGAATACGGGTGTTTCGCTAATTAAGAAAAAGAACAATAAGGGTGTATACCGGGTGGACGCATGTGACAGGGAAAGCCGGAATTATTCTATCCTGGAAGATATTCCGACGGTATCCACCTACTTTAGTATCACACCGGAATGTGTATCCCGATATATGAAGGATGTAGGCAATGCAAAGACGGAAAATAGCTTTTCCATTGGAAATTTAGATGGTCGAACAACTTTAAATACATTGTTTGGGGTAAAATATATTACGACAAACACGGATCTACAGAGTGCTACCATACTTCCCTGTGGTTATAAGAAAAAGTGGACAAGGGAGAGAGAGAATTACAAGGGAGAGACGGTAAATGACATTGTGTATGAAAATAAATCAAGTCTTCCTTTACTGTATTCCTATGACAAATGTATTTCTTCCGAGCAATGGGAGAATTATACGCAGATTGAAAAGGAACAGGCAATGCTAAGTGGGTGTTATGCAGAACAGAAAACCGGTCTGCCAATGATAGAGACAAAGCAGGAGCATGTTTCTGTAAATGTGGAAAAAGCGCAAATTCTAAACCAGATTAAAGCGGCGGACAAGGATAACATTCGGGTTGAGGGAGACAAGATTATTGTAACGGAAAAGTATGCAACAGTGCCTATCCTCCTGAATAAAAGAGAAAATTCGGAGACATATTTGCAGATTCAGGGAGTTGAATTTGAGGCGTACAGCCCCAGTGATGTATTCGAAAAAACTGACACGAATCAGTCCTGGAATGACCGCTATATGGCGTATCAGAAGGGGAAGGGCTGGCTGCAGCCACAGAAGACAACAATTACTGTGGTCAATGGTGAAAAAAGAAATATTTTTGAATTACAAACGAAATATAGTCGGGCGGTGGGAATGGACTCTGCCGTATTGAATGCAGGTTATTCCAAAAAAGGGTTGGAAAAATGTGAAATTGTTTTTGGAGAACCGGGAGAGTATACGTTTAAAGATTTGTCAATGGTATCCGTGAATATGGATCAGTATAAGGATAAAGTGGATAAGCTGAAAAATGAGAGCTCAAACATAAAGATCCACGATAATTCTGTTACAGCGAAGTTGACATGCTCATCGTCCAAGATGCTTTGCCTCGCTATTCCGTACTCATCCGGATGGAAAGCGTATGTGAATGGTGAGGAGAAAGAAATATATCAAATCAATGATATGTTTATGGGGGTAGTTTCGGAGCCCGGGGAAAATGAAATTCAGTTTTCGTATACCACGCCTGGTTTGAAACAGGGAATGATATTGACGCTAATTGGTATTGCAATGTCACTGTTGTATGTAATCTATATACTTGTTAAGAAAGGAAGAAAAAGACATGAAGGATAAGCTAATTTCTGCCGTTGTTTCAGTATATAATGAGGAATCCGTATTGCCTGCATTTTATGAGGAAACCACAAAGGTACTGGAAAATTGTCCCTGGGATTATGAATTGATATTTGTGAATGATGGTAGTCAGGATAACAGCATGTCTCTATTAAGAGAATTTGCAAAGAACAATAACAAGGTTAAGGTCGTCAATTTCTCAAGAAATTTTGGGCATGAGGCTGCAATGATTGCCGGTATTGACCATAGTCAGGGAGACGGGATTGTCTGTTTAGATGCGGATTTACAGCATCCGCCGGAGAATATTCCTAAAATAATAGAAAAATTCGAGAACGGATTCGATGTTATAAACATGGTCCGCACAAAAAATGAGGATGCCGGACTGATTAAAAGAATTACTTCCAAAATGTTTTATCTTGTTCTCAATATGATGTCATCGGTGAAATTTGAGAATAACGCATCTGACTTCTTTGCTGTTTCAAGAGTTGTTGCCGATGTTTTGAAAAAGGAATATCGGGAAAATATACGTTTTCTGCGTGGCTTTGTTCAGAACCTTGGATTTAGCAAGACAACAATTGAGTATGAGGCACGTAAGAGGGAAGCAGGTGAAAGTAAATATAGTATACGGAAATTGCTGAAATTCTCCTTAAATGCACTCTTTAGCTTTTCGGATATGCCTTTGAAACTTGGCATATATTCCGGGCTGATAGTTGCATTATGTGGTTTTATCCTTATGGTGTATACCATTGTAAATCGTGTGTGTTTCAATGTCCCAAGCGGATATTCTACGATTATTGTAGCCATGTGCTTTATGTTTGCCGTGTTATTGATTATAATTGGAATTATTGGTGAGTATATCGCCATCCTGTTTGCGGAAATAAAGGGCAGGCCAATTTATATTGTCAGAGAATTCCTAAATGGGGAGAATGAATAGAGCATGGGATGTTTACTGATTGATTACAATGGATTGTCACAGGAGGAACTGGATTGCGTACGGACTGTGGTAAGTGAGAATCCGAATATGGAGTTATATCCGGTTATTACCGAGGGGGAGGAGAAGACAAATTCAGATCTCTTGCGGTTAAAATGTTTTCCGTTTTATCATTTTGAGACTAATCTTTCTTTCTGGAAAGAGTGTTTCGAAAAGAGACGGTCTGTTTTGTGGCAAAAACTCTTTCTCTTTGACTATTCATGGAAAATGAAGGCAAATGTATTGTGGCCTTATCATTATGAGAAATCTCATTTATTACAAGTGCAGCGGGAATATCATCAGATATTTGAGTATATCGATAACGAGATAATAATGAATTCTAAATGGATAGATACATTTCAAAAATATTATTTTCTCTCGCTTGGAGACAAAAATGAGATTCGTGTCGTTTCTGACAGAGAGCAGTTGATGATAACCTGTAATGATGAAGTTTACTATACTGCCAAAAAACTTGAGATTGTTTTGACAAAATATCGGCCACAGGGAAAGTATTTGGAAATTGTAGCTTTTATTAAGTCGCCAATATTTTCTTTTACGAAAGCACCACAATTGTATGTGCAGGAAAATGATAGTAGTGAAAAAAAAGAAGTTGAGTTGCGGCCATCCTCTTGGAATTTTTACAAAACCAAAGAGGAGATTTGCAGATTTTATCAGTTTTCATATCGCATCTCTATTGACTTAGTTAATAAATTTCATTTTTATGTGAGGCTGAATGGGGTAGAATATGATACATACTATTATTTCATGCCGGATGTTGTATTCAATACGCGGTTAAATCGATATTGTTATTATCAGAACGGGTATGTTTTCCGCTTTGAAAGAAATACCTTTTATGTGCAGAAAAAGCCAAAGGAGGATAAGGTCAACTATTATAACCAATTTCAGAACAAGTTTCAGAGCGAACTTCCGGAAACTGCGGCTTTTCGTACCCGGATATATGAAGCCCGCAATAAGAAAAAGGATCAAATATGGTTATACTATGACTGTAAAGGTGTAAAAAGAGATAATGGTTATCACCAGTTTGTTTATGATTTAGAAAAAAAGGATAAGGTCAAAAGATATTACATTTTGAATGATGACCTGGATATGCGCAGGGATTTATTTAATGAAAAACAATGGGAATGTGTGGTTCCCTTTGGAAGTCAGAAACACAAATTATTATATTGCCTGGCAGATTTTGTAATTACCGCATTTATCGAAAAAAATAATTATTTACCATTTACAGATGAGGAATATCAGAATGTACAGGATGTCGCTACAATTCCACAAATTATCTATTTGCAGCATGGCGTTTTTCATGCACATATTCCGTGGAAGTATTCAGTGGATCGAATGCAGGTAGATAAAATGGTCGTGACGGCAAAATTTGAGAAGAAGAATATGCTGGCGTTATATGGCTTTAAAAAGCATCAATTAATTGAGTCCTGTATGCCAAGAAATGATTTATTTGATTTAGACGAGAAACCCAAACGGAAAATTTTATATGCGCCTTCTTGGAGAAAATATTTGGTAGATATGGTAGGACACCAATGGGTTACAAGAGAAGATCTTTTTTTGAATTCACGTTTTTATAAGGAAATAAATGCCTTTCTTACTGATAGGAGATTGCTTCGTTTTTTGAAATGGCATCATTATAGACTGGAATTGAAAATGCATCCCATTTTGTACCGTTATGCTCATTTATTTAATTTGGATGGAAAATATATTAAACTGGCAGAAGAAACCGTGAGGGAAGAAGAATATTCAATTTTTATTACAGATTTTTCGAATTATGTGTATGACTTTGCTTATCTTAGAAGAAAAGTAATATATTTTTTCCCGGATTATGAAGAGTTTCTCTCCGGAATGAGCGATTACCGCGAAAGCGAGCGCCCTTTTGAAGGAGGCATAGGAGATTTTGCATCAGATTCGAGGGAGTTGTATTCATTGTTGAAAAAAGCGGTGAGGCATTCAGGAAAACCAAATAAGCAGCAATACAAAGAAATGGATAATATGTTTTTGCATAGAGATTATAGAGCAAGAAAGAGGATATACGAGACGTTGTCAAAGCCTGGAGGAAGTTGAAAAGGCGGAAAAGATGTGATATGATAAGAAAAATGAAGAAAAATGGAGGTTCTTACAGATTATGGTATTTGGAGTTTTATTAGCAGGTGGTGTGGGTAGCCGGATGGGAAATGTAGAGAAACCCAAACAGTATATGAACATTGGGGACAGACCGATTATTATTCATACGATTGAAAAATTTTATGTGAATGATAAATTTGAAAAGATTCTTGTGCTGTGTCCGGAGCAGTGGATTCATCACACAAAAAATCTTATAAAAAAATATTTAGGTGAAACCAATCAGATTGCCGTGATGGCTGGGGGAAACACAAGAAATGAAACTATCATGAATGCGATTTCATATATTGAAGAAAACTATGAAGTAGACGAAGATACGATTATTTTGACCCATGATTCGGTGCGTCCGTTTGTGACTCATCGGATCATCGAAGAGAATATTGAGTACGCTCTGAAGTACGGTGCCTGCGACACAGCGGTGGCGGCTACCGATACGATTGTTCAGAGTGAAGATGGCAAAATTATTTCATCTGTACCTGACCGTAGTAAGATGTATCAGGGACAGACGCCGCAGACGTTCCGTCTGAAGAAACTGAAATCTTTGTATGAATCCCTGACAGAAGAGGAGAAACAGATACTTACCGATGCGGCAAAGATTTTTGTTATGAAGGGGGAAGACGTATATCTCGTGGAAGGAGAAGTGTCTAATATAAAGATTACTTATCCTTATGATCTGCGTGTGGCAGAGACGTTGATTCAGTCAGAGCAGGAGGATTAAGAGCGAATGCTTAATACAGTTTATCAGTTAGTGGCACCAAGACGTTTTGAGGTGACCTATGAAAATATTGGGCTGCAGGATAATGATGTGATTGTTCGTCCGACCCATCTGTCTATTTGTAATGCAGACCAGCGTTATTATCAGGGGCTCAGAGAAGATCATATACTTCGGGAGAAACTTCCCATGGCGCTGATTCACGAAGCAATTGGGACGGTTCTCAGAGACCCCACCGGTCAGTTTAAACCTGGTGATGAAGTCGTAATGATTCCCAATACTCCGGTGGAAGAGGATGAATTTATTGCAGAGAATTATTTACGTTCCAGCAAATTCCGTGCCAGCGGGTTTAATGGATTTATGCAGGAGTACGTAAAAATTCGCCAGGACCGTCTTGTGATGCTCCCGGAGGGGATTGACAAAGAGGTAGCTGCTTTTACAGAGATAGTCAGTGTCAGTGTGCATGCTCTGTCTCGGTTTGACCGCTTTGCTCATGGCCGCAGGGATGTGGTGGGAATCTGGGGGGATGGCAATCTTGGCTATATCACGGCCATTTTCTTTAAGACCATGTTCCCGGATACAAAGCTGTATATTTTTGGAATCAGCAAGGACAAGCTGTCTGACTTTACCTTTGCAGACGGTACATTTCGTGTCAGTGATATACCAAAAGACTTGGAACTTGACCACGCTTTTGAATGTGTTGGTGGTGCTGGCTCGGGAAAGGCCATTGATCAGATTATAGACTATATTAAGCCGGAGGGTACGATTTCTATTCTTGGTGTTTCGGAATATCCGGTGCCCATCAATACACGCATGGTACTGGAAAAAGGTCTTCGGATTTTCGGAAGCAGTCGAAGCGGCAGAGCGGATTTTGAGAAGACTGTGGAGCTGTATCGGGAGCATCCGGAGATTATAAATTATTTATCGAACATTGTGGGAGCAGTCATTCCGGTTCATTCCATTGCCGATATGAAAAAGGCATTTGAGATGGATATTCAGAAATCTTTTGGAAAGACAATTATGCTTTGGGAGAAATGAGGGAACTTATGATAGCGGTAATAGTACCAATTTACAATACAGAAAAATATTTGCAGGAGACGATAGACAGTGTGATCAACCAGACGTTGTCCTTTACCAGTCATGTGCGTTTAATCCTCTTAGATGATGCTAGTACGGATGGGTCTCTTGCCTTGTGCGAAGAGTATCAGAAGCAGTATCCGGACAATATTGTCATTAAGCATTATGATGAGAACCAGGGAGTCTCTGCTTTACGCAATCAGGGCCTTCGAATGTGCAGAGAACAAGGAGATGAATTAGTCACTTTTCTGGATTCGGATGACAAACTGGAAGAAAGTGCGCTGGAAAGGGCAGTTGCCTATTTCAAAAAACATGAGGATATTCATATTGCAACGATTGAATTGATGTGTTTTGGCGCTGTTGAGGAAGAACAACGTCTGAATTGGCGTTTTCGGGAAGCAGAAGTTGTAGATATCAAGAAACAGTTCAATTTTCCCCATTACTATGTAGGCGGTGTTTTTGTGAGGGGAGATGCCCTGCAGCAGCTTCATTTTGATGAGACTATGAATTTTTGGGAAGATGCTCTTGCTATCAATCAGATTATTATAAACGAGGGAAAATATGGATTGATTAGAGGTGCCTGCTATTATTATCGAAAGAGGGAAGACCACTCTTCTCTCGTAGATACAGCATGGAGGAATAAGGACCGCTATACAACGTTTCTGGAAACAGGATATTGGCGGTTGTTCCAGTATTCCAGGAAGAAAAAACATAGAATCATTCCGTATGTGCAGTATGTGGTTGCTTATCATATGCGTCTTATTATGATGAAAAGCAAGCAGGCCATGATTGAGGAGATACTGACAGAAGAGGAATTGGAAAATCTGAGAAATGATTTGCAGAAATTATTGAAGAAGATACGTGTAAAAATAATTCTTAGTATTCCAACCTCATTGCCAATTATTGAGGGAATGTTATCCATGAGAGCGGGGAAACAGGTACGTGCAAAACGTGTATATAAAGACGGCGACTGTGTACTTGTCTACAAGGGCGTAGAGCTTGCCAGAATGTCGGATAGGACTGTAAAGTTATTTCATGTGATTCATGACCCACAATCAGAATTTGATGGAATGTGGCGGGGACGGTTCTGTACACCTATTTATGCCATGAAAGTGGATGACTATATTTTTGCGGAACATAATGGGAAGCGTATCAATTCGGTGGAACATCCCTGCGGCAAGCAGATATTTATTCTTGGCAAACGGCTGCGATGCTATTATCATGCCGGGTTTGCTATTTCGATTCCCAAAGAATGGGATCGTGCTGTATTTGGCATTCATATAGCTGAAGCAAATGCAGACATTTTGATGAATGAAATTGTATTTGATGAAGTAAAACAAATTTATTTTGAAGAAAAAACAGAAGAGAACGAAGAAATGGAAACCAATGAGGAAGAGTAGCCGGAATCAAAAGGACTACAAAAATCAGAGATTTTCGTAGTCCGCAAGAGTAAGACAATCGTTCAAAATCATGTCGATGGCTTCCCGCACAGGGGAGTCACCGGCTTTTTTTGTCAATATGATATCTACGAAGGGGACAAGCTGGCTGGCACAATCAGCCGGAGCAAAAGACACGCCGGCAGTCTCCATGGCGCTCAAATCATTCATGTCATCTCCAATATAGGCTACCTGTTCGGGAGAAAGATTTAATTTTTTCATAAGTTCACACAATTTTGCCGCTTTATTGGTAATCCCCTGATATAGTACATGAATGCCGATTTCCTCACAGCGTTTTTTAACAATTTCAGAGGTTCGTCCGGTGATGATGACCGGGGTGATGCCATGACGAATCAACAGTTTAATTCCCAGACCGTCCTTCGGACTAAAAGCTTTCATCGCTTCTCCGGTATCGCTGATATATATTTTTCCATCGGTCAAGGTACCATCTACATCCATGGCAAAAAGCTTAATCTTTGTCAGGTCTTTTTTCATGTTTATTCAACCTCCATTTTTATCCATTCACCACTGATTCAAAGTGGGATGGTGTGATGAACCGAATTGGGCAGTTACTTTTTCTTGTGTTCATATAATCCTGAAGCATACTTTTTATGTCTTTATTCGCCTCTTCGGCATTTAGGGTATTTCGTGTCTTTTCCATGGCCTTCTGTACGTAGTTCTGACTGTCATTGTTGTGGCTGTAACCGTCAAATCCGGCGATGGCAATGCTGCCGACATCCATCAGATCCAGCAGGCGCAAAAGCAGAATACCGGAATTATCCAATTGTTCCCAGCCACATTTAACAAGTCTGGAAAAATCAATGATAAACTGATCCTTCTCCTCTGCGGTAGTGACATTGGAGGTGACAATCTTTTTGTAGTCATGGAAATGTGAGGCGCTTCGCCAGTACTGATAGCGGTTCTTGTTGCTAAAATAGGCATAGTGAATCGGATATTCAGCGGACAGAAGATTGACACTGATTACCACAGGATGCTTTTTTTGGCAGAAATTCTGAATGGAATCCCGGTGTGTCACAATGGAATGTCCGGGCAGCAGAATCAGAATATCTTTGCCTGACAGAGCCTGTTTCAGTTCCTTTATTGCGTTGCTGTCATCACAAATTGTATTCAAATATTCTAAATAGGTCCTTTCCAGCAAATCATAATCATAACGTTTTCTCTCGGAAGGCTCCAGTCGGTTTAAGAGGAAATTGATATCCCGGCTGGCAATACCTGCCTTGGTAGCCAGGTAGGAAATGTTATTGACATGTGCACTATGCGAGCCCGCCAGAAAATAAGGAATGGAGTATCCCCATTCATACTGGTTATGAAATCCGTCTATATAGTTATCAATCAAATCCAGAACGATATCAATATCATAACCGCTGTTGAATTTCCGGTTCATGTATTGCATGACAAGTTCTGTGTTGGTGTTGCCGGCACCACGCCCCATACCAGCCATAGAACTATCTACCACCACGTCCCGGAGACCCTGGCTCATTTCAATGAATTCCTGGGACAGCGAGAAGGACATTTGCAGATTGTTATGGGAGTGGAATCCAATCCGTGCATTGGCCCACAGATTATGGTGGACCAGATGGAAGACGCGTTGGAGATCCTCCCGGTAAAGGGAGCCAAAAGTGTCCACGATGGAAAAAGCATAGGGTTCCAAATCATTTACCATATCAATTAATTCCAGAAGCTCTGAGTCGGTGTAGCCTAAAATATCCACCGGTTGGACGTAAAGCTTGTATCCTTTATTTATAATGCTTTTGCAGAAATCAATTACTTCATAGCGTTCTTCTTTAAAAAAGCAGGCTCGGACACCATCGATGGAGCTTCCGTCATAGGGCTCAAGCTGATCAATATGGTAGCGGCTGTAATCCGCCAGACATACATAGGAAGCCTGCTTGCGGTCTTCCGGCAAAAAGGAACGGAGCTGACTGGCATTGTTGAATACGGTGTTTCCATTCTGATGTGGTTCATCCTTGAGAAAGCCACATTCGATGACATCCACACCGCTCTCGGTAAGTCCCCGAATAATCCCTTTTATGGCCGTATTGCCAAACTGGCTGTCGATGAGATAGCCGCCATCACGTAACGTACAATCCAATATATTGACTCGTTTCATAGTAACCTCCTTCAATTCCTATCACAGAATACGCTTTCTATAGGATGATGTCAAATGTTAATCGGTTTCCTTACGGATAATTTTTTCCACAAGGGCTACATGTTCCGGCAGATCCACCCCAATGGATGAGTAGGTGGTTTCTTTCAGCCGCATTTTGTAACCTTTCTGCATGGCACGGAGAGGCTCGATTCCCTCACCCAATTCCAGTTCCGTCTGCTCCATGGCCGCAAATTTCAGAAGAAACTCTTTTTTGTAGGCGTAAATTCCTACGTGGCGGAATACTCTTGCCAGTTTGCCATCCTTTAGATTGGAGGGGATGACAGAACGGGAGAAATACATGGCATCTCCCTTGTCGTCGGTTACAACCTTTACAGTACTGGTAGCCTGAATTTCATCCGAATCCGTAATTTCCTTCTTCAGACTGCCGAAATACACGGTCTCATCTTCCTGAAAGATGGAGATGACTTCGCGAATCATTTCCGGATTGATGACAGGCTCATCTCCCTGCACATTGACGTATAAATCGCCGTCGGTTTTTTCTGCCACCTCTGCCACACGATCCGAGCCGGTATTGTGCTTGTCCGAGGTCATAATCACTTTCATTCCGTACTGGTCACAGGCAGCGCGAATCCGCTCATCATCGGTAGCAATATAAACTTCATTAAATTCCTTTACCTTCATTGCCTGTCTGTAAACCCAGTAAATCATTGGCTTGCCACAGATATCTACCAGTGGCTTGCCGGGAAAACGGCTGGATTTATAGCGGGCAGGGATGACACCTATAATCTTCATACGTTTTCATCTCCTCCACAGTTATTGTTCAATACATCTTCCAGCTTGACCCGGGGGAAAATTTCCAGATTGCCACCCCGAGTGGCGTTATAAATCCGGATTCCGTGTTTGGAAGCATATTCGTCCAGAAGGGCATATACCTCCATGGAACGGTCTATAATATGGTCACCAATCTGTTTGGTGGTAAGAGTTCTTGCATTCATTCTCGTTTTAATACGGTTGATATCAGTCTCGGCCACTTCCTTCGTTGCGTAGTTATCCGTGAAATGACCGCCCTTGTCATGGGGATTGGTACAGTCTACGCCGAGAAGATAAATTTCGGAAAATCCCATGTGGAAAGCCATTTCAGCAGCAAGGGAAAGTACGGTGGCTTTTATCATACAGTAGGCCTGAATATTCCCCCTGACTTTATAGCGCTCTGTCTGAATGGTGTGCACATAGGTAGTATCGATTGGTTTTTTTCGCATTCGGCGATATGTTCTCTCTGTTGTAAAAAGAGGAGATTTAACCATTTTCGATAATTCCAGTCCCAGTTTGGATGCGTATATTGTATCTGATACGCAGTGGAAAGAAGGGCGCCATTCTGTCTTGTCAAATATTTTGTATACCATGTTGGTACCGAATGTATACTCATTCTTTAAAAGGTCAAGATCTTCCCCAGTCAGGCTGGGGCCATTTCCGATGAGAAAGCATCGCTCTCCTTTGTGAGTGTCTTTGAGCCCTTCCAGGCGAAGACTGTTGTTGTTATGGAACAAGCCATGGGAGCGGAAGAATCCAAGTATATTATAGTGAAATAGCTGGTATAAAATACGGATTCGGTTTAGTGTCTTTTTGGAATAGCGTACAAAACGCTCCCAAATCGTTCTTTTATGTGGCTGCAGTGTGATGCACTGGTCAATTACCCGTTTTGCGGAATTGCCATCTTCATAGGGATTAAATCTTTGATTGAAAGCAGCCTGCTTTTCCTTAAATGGGAAATGATTTTCCTGTTCCCGTATCGCTTCTATCAATTCTTCATCCGACGTGGTTATTGGTCCCGGAAGTTCCTCCGGTTCCAGATAAAAGCCACGGATTTCTTTGTCGTAGCGGTCACGGTCATACATATGGAACACCATGGGCCGCATGAGATTGGCATAATCAAACAGGGTAGAAGAGTAGTCGGTAATCATCAGGTCACTGATGAGATAGAGTTCATTAATTTCTTCTGCCTCGCTGACGTTAATGATTTGCTCACAATCATCGAAGGAAATTTTTTCTCCAATCTGGTGATGGGCACGGAACAAAAGAATATAGTCTTCTCCGAGCTGTTCCATCACAGTTTTCAAATCGACTCCCTGTGGCAGTGAGAAATGTCCCTCCTCGTCCAAAGAAGAATCTCGCCAGGTTGGTGTATATAATAAAACCTTTTTCCCTTCCGGAATCTGCCATTTTTCTTTCAATCGTCTGATTTCTTCGGTAGAGGTATTGAAAAGCTGGTCATTACGTGGATAGCCGCTCTCAATAAAGTGTCTCCTTTTTTCGTTGGAAAGATGAAAAGCAGAAGCTATTTTTTCTTCATAATAAGGAGAAGGAGAAGGAAAATAGGTCACCTTTTTTCCTTTCGCCCGATACCTCTTGTGCATATGATGCATTGTCTGCCGGGGATCCGATTCTGTGTGTATATCACAACCAAGCCGCTTCAGTGGCGTACCGTGCCAGGTTTCTATATAAATCTGATGCTTGGAAGGTGTCAGATAATCCGGCACCGTCACATTGTTAATCCAGAAACGGGCGGCTGCATAGTAGCGGCGGTATTCCCGACTTCCTTTGCGGACAAGAATCGTGTGATGATTTTCCAAAAGGAAAAGATACTGGGAAGGATCCTGAAATGCCCACACAAAATAAAAGGAGCGGTATCGTTCATCCCGCAAAAGCTCCTCGTAAATGGCACGGACACTGTCGTTATATTTTTTTCCTCCATAGGATTCAAACAAAATCATATTGTCAGAAATAGTATAGGTTAGTTTGGAAATCCCATATTTTATTCGGTTTTTATAATAGGATATATTCTGTCTGGTCATATAACGGAAACGCTTGTCCATTGTTCTTTGTTCCTTTCCTATAGTATCTCATACCATATTACTATACCGATTTGGCAGAGAAAAGTCAAATGTTCGGCATCATTCCCAAAGGTCTATTTGGCGGACTTTCGAAATACCCATTCTCTCTGAATCTGGAAACTGATTGTAAACAATAGTGTGTCGATGATACACTTCCGTAGTGTTGAATAGGTGATGAAAGTCAGCAGATGATTTACCAAAAAGGCGGAAAGCAATAGCTGGACAATCACCAGGGAATAGTATTTTACAATAAGTACTGGTGAATGAGAATCATTTTTAAACACCTGATTTTTGTTGATAAAGAAGTTGAACAGAGAACTGGCCAAACGTGATATCACTGTTCGCATCAAAATCAGCACTGACAAATCAAAAAATGGCAGCATTAAGTCATCCGAAATAATAGGCCGCAGGATATATCCCAGAACCCAGTACATAACGATGTCTATAACAAAACTTGAGAGAGAGCTAAGCATAAATTTCAAAAATACTTTATAGATTCGTATGGAATCCAAAAAGGGATTGAAATGTGAACTCTCATTGTTTTTTAGATAAATGGTTTCAATCGGAAATTCTTCAATAGGAATCTGATACTCCCGGGCAGCCAGCAACATATTCATCTCATATTCAAAGCGCTCTCCCTTGACATTGGCAAAATGCTCCCGGATGAGAGGAGTAGGTAGACCCCGAAGTCCGGTCTGTGTGTCTGAAACGTTGATGCCACAGAGCAAACGAATCACCTGACGGGTCACCTTGTTGCCAAAACGGCTGCGGAATGGAATTTCCCTGTCATCAAACTTGCGGCAGCCCAGAATCAGCTTGTCCGGATTCCGGTATGTTAATTCCGCACAAGTGTTAATATCCGCCAGCACATGCTGCCCGTCACAGTCTACAGTCACAGCGCCGAGAATGTCCGGACAATGCTCAAGAATGTGGTTAAAGGCAGATTTCAAGGCGATACCCTTTCCAAAATTGACAACATGGCGTATGATTTTGCAGCCATAATTTTCTTTGCATTCTTTAAAATATTTTCGATTGGAAATGATGCTCCCGTCATCTACAAGAATTATGTTGGTATATCCATCCGAATGAAGTTCTTTTACAAGAGACACCATGCGGTCATCCGGGTCAAGAGCCGGAATAATGATGGCAATTCTTTCTTTGTAATTCCCCAAAACCTTTCCCCCTGTTTCTTACTCAAAGTACTTATTAGTATAATCCCTTTTGTCCGCATATTCAAGCAGATATTCATTTTGCTATTAGAAACAAAATGTGTTATAATAAAAAAAGCAGATTTTTTCGATAAGGACAAGAGAAGGAGAAATAAAAATGGGCAAAAAGAAGGTAATCTATATGGTGGTACCTTGTTATAATGAAGAAGAGGTGTTAGATGAAACCACGAGACAATTGACGGCGAAGATTCAGAGTTTGATTGATGCAGAAAAAATTAGTGAAAAAAGCCGTATTCTCTATGTCAATGATGGTTCCAAAGATCAGACGTGGCCGATTATCGCACGCCTACATGAAGAATATACGTTGGTCAGTGGACTCAATCTGTCACGTAATCGGGGACATCAAAATGCTGTATTAGCAGGATTGATGTATGCGAAAGAATACTGTGATGCGGCAATTTCCATGGATGCTGATTTGCAGGATGACATTCATGCAATTGATGAGATGGTGGACAAGTTCAATGCAGGAATAGATGTGGTATACGGAGTGCGCAGCAGCCGGAAGAAAGATACCTTTTTCAAAAAATTTACCGCAGAAGGATTCTATAAGTTTATGAAGTGGATGGGAGTTGACATTGTGTTCAATCATGCGGATTACCGTCTTATGAGCAAAAGAGTGCTGGAGCAGATGGAGAATTACAAAGAAGTGAATTTGTTCCTGCGTGGAATCGTGCCACTGATTGGCTATCCGTCTGATAATGTATATTATGAGCGAAATGAGCGGTTCGCAGGGGAAAGTAAATACCCATTAAAAAAGATGTTATCGTTTGCGTTTGATGGAATAACTTCGTTCAGTATTAAGCCGATTCGGTTTATTATGAGTATCGGACTGTTGATTTTTCTTGTCAGTCTGGGGATTTTGATTTATTCGCTGGTGCGTCATTTTATGGGTGCTACCGTGTTAGGGTGGAGCAGTCTGATGGTTTCTATTTGGGCACTGGGCGGATTACAGTTGCTGGCAATCGGTGTGATTGGTGAGTACATTGGAAAAATGTATCTGGAAACAAAAGCTCGTCCAAGGTTCGCCATTCAGGATGTGCTGAATCGGGTCGAGGAGACGGAGTAAATTTTGGTATCAGCAAATGGGATTACATTTGTTTCATTCTCGCAGCGTGAATTTCTCCTCCAGCCGGATGGGCCGGTAGGAGAGTTTTGCCTGTCGCAGATTCTCCTGTCCCAGATCATCCTCCCGGTTCACAATGACGGCCTCCGGGAATTCATGAAGAATAAACTGCTGGTTGATATAGTTGTATAACCCCCGATAGCCTACATCCGCCTTTTCGATATGGATAATGGCAAGATTGATATCCGGCACATAGGAACCGATGGTATAGGCCTTCAGATCCCCATCAATCCGGACGCCTCCCATCTTGCAGTTGATGGAGCGGCAGTTTCCGAAAAGACGGTAAATACCATCCTCTTCATCATCAATACAGTTGTATTTGTCATAAATGCGTCTTTCGTCCATCCATTTTTCATGGAAAGCCTCGATTTCTTTTATGTTTTGGATGCCCAGTGTTTCGTACTGAAAGTGTCCCTCGTATTCCCGGATAAATCCGTTTAACAGATTTTTCTTCTTGTGCATGGCCTTGCCACTGAGAGTCCGCAGTTTGTCCGCATCATAGAGGTAATCAAAACTGTCCCGGTCCGGTACAATCTCATAGTCGCTAAGACACCCGGCGTCTTTCAGGATTTCAACCATCCGGCTGTCAATGTTATAAAATCTGGCAGGCTCCTGCCACTTGTCATGAAACTGGTTTTCCAGCCGATGGAATACTTCCGGCAGGTCAGCTTCCCGGCAGAGAGGTGCAAAGACGCCATGGTGGCCGTGAATTTTTATGGATATATAGAGTGCCTTGTCGTCTGTCGCATATTTTGTCTGATAATAGTGCTCCCACAAAAACTGGTTCAGATAGTGCCCTTCACTGATGTAGAGAGGGCGGAGGGATTCATATTTGGCAAATTCCTTTTGGACAAATGGAGAAATCGGTTTCCAGTCTAGCATAACACACCTCGTTTAACTTTTTGCTGCATTTGCGGCATTTCTTTTTGCACGGTAACGTTCTGTGCCATCCAGAATCTTTTTGCGGATGCGGAGATTTTCTGGTGTAACCTCTAAAAGTTCATCGGTATCAATATAATCCAGTGCCTGTTCCAGACTAAGTTCTTTGGGTGGTGTCAGGCGAAGTGCCTCATCCGCACCGGAGGAACGGGTATTGGTTAGATTCTTCTTTTTACAGACGTTTACCTCAATGTCATCGGATTTGGCATGCTCACCCACAATCATGCCACCGTAAACCTTTTCACCGGGTCCCACAAAGAGTGTTCCTCTTTCCTGGGCATTATAAAGGCCATAGGTGATGGTTTCGCCAGATTCAAATGCAATGAGGGAACCTTGTTTGCGATAAGGAATATCCCCTTTGAATGGTCCATATCCCTCAAATTCCGTGTTAATGACGCCATTGCCCTTGGTATCCGTCATAAACTCTCCACGGTAACCAATCAGTCCCCGGGAAGGGATAAGAAATTCCAGACGAGTTGTGCCGGCATTCAGCGGAGTCATGGCCTGCAGCTCACCCTTTCGCTGACTCAGGCGGTCGATGACATTGCCGGTAAATTCATCCGGGACGTCCACATAGGCACGTTCCATGGGCTCCAGTTTTTTTCCATTTTCATCTTCTTTATAGAGAACTTCTGCTTTGCTCACGGCAAATTCATACCCTTCGCGTCTCATATTTTCAATCAGTACCGAGAGATGCAGTTCACCGCGGCCGGATACTTTGTAAGCTTCTGTTGTATCGGTGTCTTCCACCCGCAGGGAAACATCGGTATTTAACATCCGGTAAAGCCGGTCCCGTAAGTGACGGGAGGTCACATATTTTCCTTCCTGTCCTGCCAGAGGGCTGTCATTGACCATGAAATGCATGGCGATGGTCGGCTCCGAAATTTTCTGAAATGGAATTGCCTGAGGATTTTCAGGACTACATAAAGTATCCCCAATATGGATGTCAGAAATTCCGGAAATGGCCACGATGGAACCGATGCTGGCTTCTTCCACCTCGACGCGGTTCAGCCCTTCAAATTCATAAAGCTTGGATATTTTTACTTTTTCGTTCTTTTCCGGGTCGTGGTGGTTGACGATGACAGCTTCCTGATTGATTCGGATGGTTCCGTTATCCACCTTGCCAATTCCGATACGGCCCACATAGTCATTGTAGTCGATGGTGCTGATAAGTACCTGGGTATCTGCATCCGGGTCTCCTTCCGGAGCCGGGATATAGTCAATAATAGCATCGAACAGCGGTTTCATGTCGGTGCCCTTGACTCCGATTTCTGTCGATGCTACGCCCTCTTTGGCGGAGGCAAAAATAAAAGGACAGTCAAGTTGTGATTCATCCGCATCCAAATCGATAAAAAGTTCCAGTATTTCATCCACGACTTCCTCCGGACGTGCCTCAGGGCGGTCGATTTTATTCACACAGACCACCACCGGAAGGGATAATTCCAGTGCTTTCTTCAGTACGAATTTAGTTTGTGGCATGGCACCCTCAAAAGCATCTACCACAAGGATGACGCCATTGACCATTTTCAGTACGCGTTCCACTTCACCGCCGAAGTCTGCATGCCCCGGTGTGTCAATAATATTGATTTTGATTCCATCATAAGAAATCGCTGTATTTTTGGATAAAATGGTGATGCCTCGTTCCCGTTCCAGATCGTTGGAGTCCATGACTCTCTCGGCGACCTCCTGATTGGCACGGAACACACCACTTTGCTTGAGTAATTCGTCTACTAATGTTGTTTTGCCATGATCGACATGGGCGATGATGGCGATGTTTCGGATATCTTCTCTTGTTGTTATCATAGAAACCTCCATTCTTTATGCAAAAACCAAATTCGTATTATAGCACGATTTGGTTTCGGTGGCAAGTTTCTCATTTCCTTGAGTTTAGGAACGGACTAAATGGGTTGTTCTTTTCTGGGAACCGTAAAATATACCGGTGTTCTATCGGGGATTACGGTCTAAATTCTGGGTATGGGCATACGACACGTAATTGTTAACAGAATCTCTGGAGGGTGACGGACTAAATAAGATATATCTGCAATTGGGGGGTAAAGGTGTGTCGGAGGATTCCCTGTTTTACGGTTCAATTTGGCTTGTTGCGTTGTATAGACCGTTAGGCTTTGCTGAGACTGGGGGATTCGGGTCTTTGACACTTGATTTTTATCTACATTTTCTCTATCACCTTTATTATAGCCTTTAGAGGCTTATTTTTTTGTCAAATTTTATGATTTTGTTAGTGCTTTTTTGTACTATTTATGCTATAATAAGATTAGGTTTAA
>JALENH010000238.1 GCA_022767895.1 Eubacterium sp. | reverse complement strand
AGGAAGTAAGGGTAGAACGGATTGTAAAGCTGTTGGAGGAATACGGCAGCGACAATACGGAAGAAGTTGTGACGAAAGCCTTGGAAGACCATTTGTTAATGTACTGAAAAATTGATTAAGGTCATATGTATAGAAATCTGTGCATATGGCCTTGAATTTTGCGTAAGCGGCTATAGTTGTGAATAAAATGCAATAGGGAATCTGAAAAAAGTTCTTTTTCCCTCTTGACTCTCCTCCTTAGGGGAGGATGTAAAGTGTCTTTGTAAGATAAAAGAAATGGAGGCAAGAGGATGGAAAATTGTATCGAAGCAAACAAGCTGACAAAAGTATACCATGGCCGGACTGTGGTCGACGCCCTTTCCTTTTCCGTGAAAAGGGGAGAAGTTTTTGGAATGCTGGGGCACAATGGAGCAGGGAAAAGCACCACCATTGAGATGGTATTGGGGCTGAAGCACCCGGATGATGGAGAGGCGCGGATTTTTGGAAAAGATGCCCGGAAACACCGCAAGGAAATTTTTGAGAAAATCGGTGTACAGCTGCAGGCATCCAATTACCAGAGTCAGATCCGAGTGAATGAAATTTGCACCGAGATGTCTGCTCTGTATAGGGAACCGGCGGATTATCACGAACTGCTGAGCCGGTTTCATCTGGAACAGTTTGAAAAAAGCAAGGTCAGTCAGTTGTCGGGCGGCGAGAGGCAGAAACTTTCCGTGGTGCTGGCACTGATTCCCAATCCGGAAATTGTTTTTCTGGACGAGCTTACCACCGGTCTGGATGTGGCAGCCAGGCGGGGCGTGTGGAATATTTTGAAAACCCTGAAAGCGGCCGGGACAACCATCGTGCTTACGACGCATTATATGGAAGAGGCGGAGAGTCTGTGCGACCGGATTTTACTGTTGAAAGAAGGAGAAAAAGTGACAGAAGGAACGGTGGGGGAAGTGGTAGACGGTTCTCCTTATGACAATCTGGAAGAAGCTTATTTGTGGTATATGGACGAGGAGGAAGTGTTATGAAACGATTTATGAAATTGTATGCAGTGGAACAAAAGATGGCATTGCGTTCGGCGGACAGTATGATTTTCGGCGTTGCCATGCCGGTGGGGATTTTGATTTTGATTGCCGCCATTGCCGGCGGGAAAACGGCAGGAGATGGTGGATATACGTATATGCAGAGTGCCTTTGCCTCGCTGATTGCCGTGGGGATTTGCGCTACTGCCTTTATGGGACTCCCCCTTGTGGCAGCAGAGTATCGTGACAAGAAAATTTTGAAGCACTTCTTTGTGACACCCTGTAGTCCGGCGTGGATTTTGACAGCGACGGCTTTGTCCTGTATGATGAATGCAGTATTATCTGCAATCGCGGTGTCTCTGACGGCGATTGTCGGTTTCGGATACCGGATGGAGGGGAGTATTCCCGGATTTGTCGGAGCATGGTTGCTGACGATGCTTTCCATGTTCAGTATTGGACTGCTGATGGCGAGTCTGTGCCGGAGAGTGAAAACCACCAATGCCGTGACGTCTCTTGTTTATTTCCCGATGCTGTTTCTCTCCGGGGCGACGATCCCCTATGAACTGTTTCCTGAGGGACTGCAGCGAGTGGCGGATTTCCTTCCGCTGACTCAGGGAATCAAACTGATGAAAGCGGTTTCTATGGGAGAATCTTTGGATTCGGTACTGAAAATAATCATATTATTGGCGACTGTCACGGTTGTATGCACGGCAGTTTCCGTCAAAACGTTCCGTTGGGAATAGAGAGGAATGAGTTATTATGGAAATGAAAGAAACACATGAACCCTGCAGAGACAGGGCGCAGGAAAGTCTATATCGGATTGGTATGTTTGCCGCCATGAACCATGTCACCATCAAGGCACTTCGATATTATGATGAGCAGGGGCTGCTGGCTCCTGCCTATGTGGATATGGAAAATGGATACCGATATTACACGCTGGGTCAGACGGCGGATTTGCAGCAGATTCTGGCACTGAAGGAAAGTGGATTTTCCCTGGATGACATCCGGGAGATAAGGAGTGGGGTGGATGCCGCAGATATTCTGGCGAAGAAAAGGGCAGAAATCCTTTCGAAGCTGGCGGCCCTTACGGAACAGCTGGCGAAACTGGAGAGCTATATGAACCGGGGAAAGGAGCGGCTGGCGTCACCGGTACGGATTAAGAAATTGCCGGAAGTATTAGTTGCCTCCATGGAAAGACGAATTGAAAGCTATGACGATTTATTTACCGTCATGCCGGAAATGGGGAGAGAGATGGAGCGGCTTGGCTGTGAATGTGCCATCCCGGAATACTGCTTTACCCATTATCTGGAACCGGGCTACAAGGAGGAAGATATTCGGATTGAAACCTGTGAGGCGGTGACGGAGAGAAAAGAAGGTTCTGAAAAACTCCGGTTTCAGGTTTTCCCGGAGACGGAAGCAGCCTGCATTTTCCATCGTGGCTCTTATCAGGAACTGCCCATGGCTTACGAAATGATTTTGCAGTATATCGAGGAAAATGGATATGAGATTGTCGGAAATATAAGAGAAAATTATATTGACGGCGTGTGGAACAAGGATTCAGAGTCCGAATGGCTGACGGAGATTCAGATTCCCATCAAAAACAAAGTGGAGTAACTGCTTGCTGTCTGATGGATTTTGACATATAATAGGATTAGCGCAACTTGTCAAAATCCATTGGCAGAAAGAGGGGAATACAAATGAAACTCATTCGGAAACAGATTGATCCGACAGAGGAAGAGGCAGTGATTCTTGAATATATCGAGTGGACCAGTGAGTGGGAAAATCTCAGTGATTATATTGAGGGGAAGAAACGGCAGATTATCGGGTATGGAACAAAGAAGGAAATGTATTCGATTCAACTGGATGATATTCTTTATTTTGAAGCCGTGGGTGATTTGGTGTTTGCCTATACCGGCGACCAGGTATATGAGATTAAGATGCGTCTTTACCAGGTGGAAGATATCGTGCAGCAAAATGGTATTCTGCGAGCTTCCAAATCTTTTCTTGTCAATGTGAGAAAAATCGAGAAGGTTCGCTCTGTTCTCAACGGACGTTTTATGGCGGTGATGGAGAATGGAGAGGAAGTGCTGATTACGAGGCATTATGCAAGAGAAGTGATGGATGCTATTAAGTCGGCATAAGAGTGGCGTATGCATCTTATCGGTCCTAAAATGTAACTTGTCGAAAAAGAGTAGATTCTTTTTCGACTTTTGTGTATACTGCATTTGCAGATGCGGAAAGGAAGGGTATTTATGAATCAGACTGTAATCAAACGAATGGTTTCGGACTATATTATCGTTCAGGCAGAGATTGCACTTTCGTTCGGAATTGTGGGAAGTATTTTTGCAGGAGATGTGCCAATCACATTTTCATATTTTCTTCTTCCCGCGGTTCTCGGCCTGATTTGTATGCTTCCCTGCATCATTGTCTATGTCAAAGAGGATATGACCGTGAAGCAGGTGATGATTCAGCGGATTGTGGAATGGATTGTACTGGAGGCCGTTATTCTCTGGATTGCGTACAAGATGGTGGGAGATGTCCCCGGTGTCGTTGGATATGTGGCGATGGCGGTTAGTATTCTTGTTTTTGATGTTGCTTCCTATGCCATCAGCTATTATCTGGAGAAGCGGGAAGCGGATGATGTTAATGTGAAGCTGAGTGAAATCCGTGCAGGAAGAGATCAAGGGAAAGAAAAAGGAGAGTAATTATGTTAAAAATCGAACATCTCACAAAAACCTATGGAGAAAAAAGAGCAGTGGATGATTTGTCTCTGCATATCCGTCCGGGAGAAATTTATGGTTTCATCGGACACAATGGCGCAGGCAAGACGACGACCATCAAAGCTGCTTGTGGTATTTTGCAGTATGACAGCGGGGAGATCTCTCTGGATGGGGTATCCATGAAAGAGGATCCCATTCGGGCGAAAGCCAGTCTTGCGTACATACCGGACAATCCGGATTTGTATGATTTTATGACAGGCATCCAGTTTCTGAATTTTGTGGCAGATGTATTTGGAGTTACGGAACATGACCGAAAGGAGCGCATCCGCAAATACGGGGATACTTTTGAACTGACGGCGGATCTTGCCCAGCCGGTGGCTTCCTATTCCCATGGTATGAAGCAGAAGCTGGCTCTTATTTCTGCCCTGATTCACGAACCGAAGCTGATTATTATGGATGAACCTTTTGTGGGACTTGACCCGAAGGCTTCTTACCTGTTGAAAGAGATGATGCGCGAAATCTGCGACAAGGGCGGTGCCATCTTTTTCTCCACCCATGTGCTGGAAGTGGCAGAAAAACTTTGCGACAAGGTTGCCATCATTAAAAGTGGAAAACTGATAAAATCCGGTACCATGGAGGAAGTGAAAGGAGATACCTCTCTGGAACAGGTATTTTTGGAACTGGAGGGAGAGAAATGACAAAGACGTTAATCAAAAAACAGCTGATGGAGCTGTTTTCCTTTTTCTGGCAGGATAAAAAGAAAAATCGCAACCGGAAGGGAATCCAGTTTGTTCTCTTTCTGATTTTTTATGTGGTACTTCTTGTGGGAACGATTTCTTTGATTTCCTGGTTTGTGGCAGATTTTCTGTGTGCACCTCTTGTGGCGGCAGGGATGGACTGGATGTATTTTGCCCTGATGGGACTGGTCGGTATTGCGTTGGGTGCCTTTGGCAGTATTTTTAATACGTATTCCAGCTTGTATCTGGCGAAGGACAATGACTTGCTCCTTGCCATGCCGGTGAAACCGTCACGGATTCTTTTTGTCAGACTCAGTGGTGTGTATGCCATGGGGCTGATGTATGAACTCCTCGTGATGATTCCGGCGTTGATTAAGTATTACATAGTGGCGTCACCGGGCATTGCGGCTGTAGTCGGGTCTGTGGTAGTGACACTGTTGATTTCGATTTTTATTCTGGTGCTGTCCGCCGTTTTGGGATGGGCTGTGGCGTGGATTAGCTCTGTTTCGAAGTACAAAAGTCTTCTTACGGTGGTGTTATCTCTGGGCTTTATGGCAGCTTATTTTTACCTCTATGGGAAAGCGTCCCAGCTGCTACAGGACATCGCTGCCAATCCGCAACAGGCAGGCGGTTTTCTGGAGGGTAATTTTTCCTTCCCGTATTATATGGGAAAAGCTGCTGCCGGGGATTGGTTGTCACTACTTGTGTTTGCTGCCCTGATTCTTGTGTTGTTCGGTGCTGTCTGTCTGGTGCTGTCGAAAAGCTATCTGAAAATTGTGACCACCAATAAAGGGGGTGCAAAAGCAGAGTACAAGGAGAAGAAAACTGCGGTGCGCTCTACCGGTCAGGCACTTCTCGGCAAAGAATTCTGTCGTTTCCTCAAAAGTCCCAACTACATGCTGAACTGTGGACTTGGTATTGTATTTATGCTGATAGCAGCAGCTGCGGTAATCTGGAAATCAGATGCGATAACAGGCATAATGGATTCGATGCCCGCACAGTGGGAAGGGCTGATGGCTTTGATTGCCACCGCGGCAATCGCCATGACGACTTCGATGAATGATATTACGGCGCCTTCTGTTTCACTGGAGGGGAAAAATATCTGGATTCTTCAGGTTTTGCCGATATCCGGCCGTCAGGTACTGATGGCGAAGCTGGAGATGCATGCTATTCTTACTCTGATTCCGGCGGCAGTTTTGGTTGGATGTGTGCTGTTTGTGTTGAAATTAGAGGTCCTTTACAGTGTATTTGTCATGGCGGTAACGATACTATTTATTCTCATGATGGCGATGATTGGTCTGGTTCTCGGACTGAAGATGCCGAACTTGACGTGGACTAATGAGATTGTGCCCATCAAACAGAGTATGAGTGTGATGATTGCTTTGTTTGGTGGCTGGGCCGTTGTGCTTGCACTGGCGGGAATTTACTATCTAATTATGGATGTTGTGAATCCACTTGTTTATTTTGTCATGGTTATTGCTCTGCTTCTCGTGATTTGCACGGCGCTGTTTTACTGGATTCGGACAAAAGGAGCACAGATTTTTGAAACGTTGTCGGCAGGAAATTAGTGTAGAGTTTGGGAAAGGAAGACGAAAATGAGAATTAAGAATCCTTTGTTTGTTGTAAAAGATATGGAGAAATCAAAGTTTTTCTACCGTCATGTATTAGGCCTCCGGACAGTTGTAGATTTAGGTGCTCATGTAGTGTTGACAGGAGGGCTGGCACTGCAGACCGAAGAAAGTTTTGTAGAGTTTACGCAGCATGCGGTAACATATCGGGGAAATGACAAGGAAATCTATTTCGAGGAAGACAATTTTGATGATTTTCTTAAGAAAATGGATTCTATTGAGAAAATAGAATATGTACATCCGGTAATGGAACACGAATGGGGACAGCGGGTGATCCGTTTTTACGACCCGGATTATCACATTATTGAGGTGGGAGAGAGTATGAAACTGGTTTGCCACCGTTTCCTGGACAGTGGCATGACAAAAGAGCAGGTGGCAGAGCGGATGGGTGTGCCGCTTAAGGCAGTGAACATTTTTGCAAAATAGAGAAGGAATGGAGACGTTATGAAAAAATTTCTTGTGTTATGGGCCGGAGAACTGCTTTCTACCATTGGAAGCGGTCTGACGGCGTTTGGACTTGGTGTTTATGTGTATCAGCAGACCCATATGGCATCATCAACGGCATTGATTGCTTTGCTGGGGCTGCTGCCCATGATACTGCTAGGCCCGGTGGCGGGTGTTTTGGCAGACCGCTATGACAGACGATTGCTTATGATTCTGGGCGACAGTTTATCGGCAATAGGACTATTTTACATTTTGTTCTGCCTGATGAGCGGTCATGCAAAGCTGTGGCAGATTTGCACCGGCGTAACCATAAGTTCGGTGTTTGCTTCCCTTTTGGAACCTGCGTACCGTGCAACCATTACGGATATGCTGCCCAAAGAGCAGTATTCCAAGGCAAGCGGTCTGATGCAGATGGCGGGGTCTGCCAAATTTCTGATTTCCCCGTTCCTTGCGGGATTTATTATGAAATTTTCCGGAATTACGATGATTTTGTGGATTGATATTGCCACATTTTTTATTACGGTATTTGCTACCTTATTTGTGGCTCGGGGAATGCGGAAAAAGCAGGCGGAGAATCAGGAGAGTTTTGGTGCCCAGTTCAAAGAGGGCGTTGCCATTCTTTTGAAAAAGAGAGGGGTTATGCTCCTTGTCATCTTATCCGCCGTGGTTTGCTTTTTCCTGACCTTTATTCAGGTCCTCAGCACACCGATGGTAATTGCTTTTTCAGATGAGGCAACACTGGGAGTCTGTGAGACAATTTGCGCCATGGGAATGCTGGTTTCCAGTTTGTTCCTGGGGGCTGTGGCCATTAAGAAAAATTATGTAAAGATCCTTTCTTTTTCTTTTTTCTTTCTCGGCTTATTTATGATGTTGTTTGGACTGCGGGAAAATGTTATACTGATTACAGTGGCAGGTTTCCTTTTCTTTGCTGCACTGCCGTTTGCCAATACCTGTCTGGATCTTTTGGTGCGGAGCAATATTCCCAATGAGTTGCAGGGGAGAGCCTGGGGGATGATTGGATTGATTTCCCAGATGGGTTATGTGATTGCCAATGTGATGATTGGTTATCTGGTGGATTATTTCTTTGATCCGGCTCTGTGTGAGGGCGGTATTTTTTACAATAATCTGGGGCGAGTGATTGGAACCGGAGCAGGTCGGGGTTCGGCATTTCTCATTTTGTTGGGCGGCTTGTGTTTGTGCTTTTTTGCACCGGTTATTTATCGGACAAAATCAATCCGGCAATTGGAAAGAGAAGGAGAATCGGCATGAAAATATTAGTCATGGGAGCGGGCGTGATTGGATGCAATCTTGTCCACAATCTGCATCAGGCGGGCAAGAAAGTTACCTTACTTGCCCGGGGCACATGGATGGAAACACTTCGTACCGATGGTTTGGTGATTCGGAATCGTTTTTCGTTTCGGAAGTCTTGTGACAGAATATCGGTTGTCAGTGATTTGCTTCAGGAAGATTTTTATGATGTGATTTTTGTCTGCCTGCGATACACACAACTTTCGGACGTGCTTGAAAAATTGAGAAATAATGAATCTTCGCACATTGTGTTCATTGGCAACAATATGGATGCGGAAGGAATCGCCAAAGCCCTGCCGGAAAAGCACGTGATGTTTGGATTTGTGTCTTCTGCGGGACATCGAGAGAAGGATTGTGTTGTATCTGTCGATTTGAAAAAAGTTACGATTGGTGTGCTGCGGGGGGATGCGCCCCACGACAGACTTTGTAGCCAGATTTTTGCAGGAACAAAATATCAGGTTAACTATGAGGCCAATATGGGGGATTATCTGAAAAGCCATGCTGCTTTTGTTCTTCCGGCGGCTTTTGCCTGTTATTATGCGAAGGGGAATCTGAAGAAAATCCGCAAGGACAAAGCCCTTATTGAAAAAATCATAGCTGCCAATGCAGAGTGCTATGAAGCACTGGAAAAGCTGGGATATGAACTTCTTCCGAAAGGGGAAGAGGATTACCAGTCAGCAAAGTACCGTAAGATGTGTTACCGGTTTTACCGGCTGATGTGTTCTACTTTCTTGGGAAAACTTTGTGTGTCTGACCATGCTCTCGGTGCAGTGGACGAAATGGATTTGCTCGCCGCTGAATTGGAAAAGCTGGTGCAGCGGTCCGGCGTGGAAGCGAAAAATTTTCATGAGCTGAAACAGTATATGCTGCCTTATTTGGAAAGGGGAAATGAGGATGGAATATTGTAAATTACAGGTAGGAGGACTGCTCATTCTCTTGTATATTGCTTTCTGCTATTACAGAGAGCGCAGCAAGATGAAGCTAAAATACAAAAACATCCGGTTTGGCGGCTTGTTGTTATTAAGTATAGTATATATTATCTTTGACGGCCTGACAGCCTATTTTGTTAATTGTCCTGCCATGATTGACAGTACATTGAACCGAATATTTCATTTGTTTTTTTTGCTCAGCCTTGATGCGTTTATTTTTTCCTCTTTTTTGTATTTGGTTTCCATTACAGAGGGGATACCGAAGAAAAGGGGAAAACTTGTGGCTCTGTGGAGTCCGTTTGTTATTAACATATTAGTTGTGATTTTTCATATTGATTCCTTGGAATATCGTCATGGTGAAATCAGTAATTACTCGATGGGAGAATCGGTATATACCTGTTTCATTATGGTCGGTATTTATCTGCTTTTGTCCTTTATTACCTTTTTTCGCCGCTGGAACTATATGGAAAGTCAAAAGCGAATCAGTATTTTTACCTACCTGATGGTGCTTCTTTGTGTTACCGGTTATCAGGCCCTGAATCCGCAGTCCCTGATTTCAAGTATCGGCATCGTTGTAATTGTGGTGGGGATTTATATGAATCTGGAGAATCCGGCCCTGAAAAAACTCCATTATTATCACAGTGAAATGGTGATGGGCTTTGCCACTCTGGTGGAGAACAAGGATGATAGTACCGGTGGTCACATCCGGCGAACAACCGAGTATGTGAAGTTACTTTCCGGTGAACTGAGAAAACGGGGAATTTATAAAAACATATTAACGAAAGATTATATCAATAATCTTTTACTGGCAGCACCTATGCACGATGTCGGTAAAGTTTCCATACCGGACGCTATCCTGCAAAAGCCGGGAAAGCTGACGGATGAAGAGTTTAGTGAGATGAAAAAGCATGCGGCCAATGGAGGAAGAATTATCCAGGATACGTTTGGTCATCTGGGGGAAGAGCAGTATGGGCGGATTGCCTATGAGGTGGCCCGGTTCCATCACGAGAAATGGAATGGAAAGGGATATCCCGAGGGACTGAAACGAAGAGAAATTCCGCTGAGTGCCAGAATTATGGCGATTGCCGATGTGTTTGATGCCGTATCCCAGACACGATGCTACCGGCCGGCTATGCCGTTGCAGAAGTGCTTCGAGATTATCGAGGAGGGAAGCGGACAGGATTTCGAACCGATTCTTGTGGATGTCTTTCTTGATATCCGGGAACAGGTGGAACAGGTACATCACCAGATTAATGACCAAAATAGGGCATAAGAATGAATGCAGACCCGGTAAGGTTATGGTAAAAGTCTATTAAGAATTGTTAGATCAGAGAGCACCGTTTGTGGTATGTGATATTACAGGCGGTGTTTTTGTGTGTGCCCGGTAGCACACGTTTTCCGGACTGTATACTTGTTTCTATGGAGTGGTCCGTAAAGTTGTCTGATAGGCCTCGACGCCGTAAATTAGGAAAGCCCCCTCTCTTGAAAATGAGTCCCCCGAAAAAATGAGTCTCCCGAAAAAACAAGTGGAAATTTTTTTGTTTTATGGTATAATAAATTATAAGTATGTTCATTGTGAGGAAAGGAGGGTGCATATGTTTGGAAATGGAAGGAAAACGATAGGTGTTATACTCTGTGATGTATCCTCGCATTATCAGGAACAAATCTGTCAGACCTTATCCACCTATGCAAGGGAGGCTGATTATAACTTGGCATATTTCACGTTTTATTCGTGCTATGGAACGGAAGTGACGCGAAATGGCCGCGGTGAAGCAAATATTGTATATCTGATTCCATTTGAGAAGCTGGATGCTATCATATTGTGTCATGACACACTGGTGAATAAGCCAGCTATGGAATATATATTAGAGAGTATCAAGAAGTCCTGCAACTGTCCGGTGGTTACACTTCGGCATGAATTAGACTCGTATCCTAGCGTCTTAGTGGACCATGGTCACTGTATCGAAGATTTGGTGTACCATTTTGTGGACGAGCACCACAAGACGAAGCTTGGATTCATGTCCGGGCCCTTGGAGCACCCGGATTCGATTCGCCGACTGGATGACTTTAAGCGGGC